>CAIKZV010000505.1 GCA_903831925.1 uncultured Burkholderiales bacterium | reverse complement strand
CAGGGTCTTGGCCAGATGCAGCCGGCCGCGCTCGCCGCCCGACAGTTGCCCGACCAGCTTCTGCTGATCGCTGCCCTTGAAGTTGAAGCGGCCGATATAGGCCCGCGACTGCATCTCGAAGCGACCCACGGTCAGGATGTCGGCGCCGCCCGAGAGTTCTTCCCAGACATTCTTGTTGGCGACCAGGGCATCGCGCGACTGATCGACATAAGCCAGCTGCACGGTGTGGCCGATGCTCACCTCGCCGGAATCGGGCTTTTCGATCCCGGTGATCATGCGAAAGATGGTCGACTTGCCGGCACCATTGGGGCCGATGATGCCGACGATCGCACCGGGCGGCACCTTGAAGCTCAGGTTGTCGACCAGCAGGCGATCGCCGAAGGCCTTGCTGACCCCCTTGAACTCGATAACCTCATTGCCCAGACGCTCGGCAACCGGAATGAAAATTTCCTGCGTCTCGTTGCGCGACTGGTATTCATACGAGGAGAGTTCCTCGAAGCGCTGCAGTCGGGCCTTGCTCTTGGCCTGACGGCCCTTGGCATTCTGGCGGACCCACTCAAGCTCTTTCTTGAGCGCCTTCTGACGGGCCGATTCGGACGACTCTTCCTGCTTCAGGCGGTTCTGCTTCTGGTCGAGCCACGAACTGTAGTTGCCTTTCCAGGGGATGCCATGACCTCGGTCGAGCTCGAGGATCCATTCGGCCGCGTTGTCCAGAAAGTAGCGATCGTGAGTGACGCCAACGACCGTGCCCGAAAAACGGTGCAGGAACTGCTCAAGCCAGTCGACGCTCTCGGCATCGAGGTGGTTGGTCGGCTCATCGAGCAGCAGCATGTCGGGCTTTGACAGCAACAGCTTGCACAGCGCCACGCGGCGCTTTTCGCCGCCCGACAGCGGACCGATCTTCGCATCCCAGGGCGGCAGGCGCAGCGCATCGGCTGCCACCTCGAGCTGCTGATCGAGGTTGTTGCCGCCCGCGGTCGCAATCACCGCCTCGAGCTCGGCCTGTTCTGCCGCGAGCTTGTCGAAATCGGCATCAGGCTCGGCGTAGGCGGCATAAACCTCATCAAGCCGCTGCTTGGCCGAAACGATGTCGCCAAGCGCGCTTTCAACTTCCTCTCTGACGGTCTTGTCGGCATCGAGCTCGGGCTCCTGCGGGAGATAGCCGATCTTGATGCCGGGCATCGGAACCGCCTCCCCTTCGATGTCACGATCAACGCCGGCCATGATCTTGAGCAGGGTCGACTTTCCGGAGCCGTTAAGGCCAAGTACGCCGATCTTGGCGCCCGGAAAGAAGGACAGCGAGATGTCCTTGAGGATATTGCGCTTGGGCGGGACGGTCTTGCTGACCCGATTCATTGTGTAGACGTACTGGGCCATGGGGCACTCGCTGCGTAAGGCGAAAGGTGGAAACCCCCCATTATCGCTCGGCGGCTGAAATCTGATGACCCGGGGCCCGAAAGGCAGATCCGGCCAGCCTCAGCACCCCCTCATCGCTGACCGTCGTTTTTTTGAAACGCTCATTTAAATTCCGGACACATACATTTTGTATAATGGAAAAGAATTTTTTTTACGCGAAGTTTTTACGCGAAATCTTGTGTCAGATCTGCGCGTAAGGTTCCGCCCCTTTCCCGGTTTTCTGATCATCCTTTTTTCCTCTGGAGTAATGACTATGAAACTTGCCGCCTCGGCTGCAATCGTTGCCTCGATCGCTTTGCCTGGTCTTGCACTTGCCCAGACCTCGACGATTTCGTCGATGACGTCTGATGTCATGTCGGGCTTCTATCCCTCGACGGTCGCTCGCGACGCCGCCAACTGGTACGACGATCGCTGGTATGTCACGCCCTTCGGCTCCTATATCTCGCCCGACAGTTCGCGTCATGCGTCGGCCGGCTTTCGCGGTTTCGGCCTGGCGCTGGGCAAGCCGATCAACCCTTGGGTGAACATCGAGCTGCGCGCAAGTGGCGAGACCATGAACGCCAAGACATGGAACTACAACGGTAACGCCAACTTCCCGGGCTACAAGTGGGACAACTGGAGCGTCGAGCTTGATGCGCAGTGGTTCTTCCTGGGTCGTGCCGGCTACAGCCGCGCCAACGGCATCCAGCCTTATGCGGTCGCAGGCATCGGCGCGATCAACGACAAGGCCAGCAACTCGACCATCTACGGTAACGGCAGCGCGACCAGCTTCATGGGCAGCGTCGGTCTCGGCCTGGTCTGGCCGGTAACCAACTGGGCCCGCGTGGTCGTCGATGCCCGTTATCGGGTCGATGCCAACCAGGGCAACCTTGCCCTGCAACGAGGCAATTTCGGCGACTGGCTGGTCACGGCCGGCGTGCAGATCCCGCTGGGCGCAGTCCCGGAAGTTGCCGCCGCACCGGTGCGCACCGTTGCACCGATGCCGGCACCGATGCCCGCTCCGGTCGTCGTGGCCCCCCCGGTGGTGCCGGTTCCGGTGCCGGCCCCTGCGCCCGCACCTGCCCCGGTCACCCGCAATTTCGACATCTCGGCTGATGGCATGTTCGCCTTCGATCGCGCCGAGCTGTCGGACATCGGTCGCAACCGCATCAACAACGCCCTGACCGAGCTGAAGCAGGCCGGCATCACCGACATCCGTAATGTTCGCATCGTTGGCCACACCGACCCGCTCGGCAGCGACGCCTACAACCAGACCCTGTCGGAAGCCCGTGCCAACTCGGTGAAAAACTACCTGGCCTCGCAGGGCATCGCCTCGAGCGCGATCAGCGCATCGGGCGCCGGCGAGTCGCAGCTGAAAATCACCGAAGCCGATTGCAAAGCCAAAGGCCAGGCCCGCACCCGCGCTGCCCTGATCGCTTGCCTCGCCCCCGATCGTCGCGTCGAGGCGTCCTTTACCGGCACCGCGAGCCGCTGATCGTTCAGCAGGACGGCGCTCACTCAGACCACCGTCTTCGCGCAACGGGGTCGACGAAAGTCGGCCCCGTTTTTTTTGTTCCCGCCCTTCCTGCGGCTGACGTCACTCAGATCCTTCACAATTGGGGCACACCAACAAGGACTGACCGGGAGACCGCATGAACACCGCATCCACCAACGCGCAGATCGTCAGCATCGAACGACGCGGGCGCATCGCCATCGTGAGACTGGACCGGCGCGACGGTCGCAATGCGCTCTCGCTTGAGGCCTGCCGCCAGCTCACCCGCGCCGCGCGCAGCTTCGACGACGACGCTGACATTTCGGCGGTCATCCTCACCGGCACCGCCGAGGTCTTCAGCCTGGGCGCCGACCTGCGTGATGCCGAACTGCAGCGCGCGCGCGAGGCACGGCTGGCCGAACGACGCATCTCGATGCAGACCGGCGGACGGATGTGCCGTGCCTGGGAAGAAATGGAGCCGCTGACAATCGCCGCGATCGAGGGCTGGTGCGTGGGTGGGGGCGCTGCGATCGTCGCGGCCTGCGATCTGCGGGTGGCCTCGCAGGCCGCCACCCTCTATGTCCCCGAGATCGAGCGCGGCATGAATCTGTCGTGGGGGGCGGTGCCGCGTATCACCCGGCTGGTGGGCCCGGCGAAGGCCAAGCGCGTCATCATCCTGGCCGAAAAGATCAAAGCCGAACAGGCGCTCGACTGGGGTCTGATTGATGAGGTCGCCGCACCCGGCACCGCGCTCGATGCCGCACTGGCGCTGGCCGAGCGAGCGGCCAGCATGCCACCGGTGCAGTTACGGATGATCAAGCAGTCGATCAATGCCACCAGTGCGGCGCTCGATCGGGCCACGAGTTATGCCGATTTCGATCAGTTCGCGCTGGCAGCCGCCTCAGGCGACTATGCCGAAGGCGTGAAATCGTTTCTGGAGAAGCGCCCGCCGAAGTACACCGGCGCTTGAGGCGATCAGAGTTTGATCAGAGGGGCTGAGCAAGCCCCGTCAGATCAGACCTCGGTCGAATCGAGGCGATAGCCGAAACCGTAGACCGGCAGCAGTTTCCAGCCGGCGGCCGAATCGAGCTTGAGCTTGCGACGCACCCGGCTGACATGGGTGTCGACCGTACGGGTATCGACTTCAGCCGAAATACCCCAGACCTGTTCAAGCAGCTTCACCCGAGACAAAAGCTTGCCGGAGTTCTGGAACAGATAAACCGCCAGATCGAATTCCTTTTGCGTGAGGTCGATCGACGCACCTTCATAGGTGACCGTGCGGCGGTCGCGATCGATTTCGTAAGGGCCGGCCCGCAGCACGCCGACCCTCGCATTGCGGGCACGGCGCGTGAGCGCCTCCATGCGGGCAAGCAACTCGAGCGACTTGGGGGGTTTGACGATGTAATCGTCTGCACCCTGGCGAAGCGCAGTGACAACATCGGTTTCGCTGTCACGCGCGGTCACCACGATGACCGGCAATTCGAGGCCGTTGCGCTGTCTCACACTGGCGAGGATCTGATCGCCCGACATCTCGGGCAGCATCCAGTCGAGCAGCAGCAGATCGAAGGTCTCTGTATCGAGCGCATCGATGAAATCCTGTCCTCGCGCAAAGGCCGAAGCGCGGTGCCCGCCGGATTCGACGAGCATCGTGAGGAACTGGCGTTGAAACGAGTCGTCTTCGACGATGGCGATGTGCATGGGGCTATGCCGATGGTTTGCAACCAATTTGTGACTGTATCAGAGCCCGCCACAGCTGCCATGCCAATTCCGCCCGGATCAGCGCATGAGGGGCAAGCCTCATCAGGGTCAACGCAACACCATATTGTCGCGATGGACCAGCTCCGGCTCTTCGACGAATCCGAGCAGTGATTCGATCTCGCTCGAGGCCCGACCGGCGATGCGCCGGGCATCGGCCCCACCGTAGTTGGTCAGTCCGCGCGCGATTTCATGACCGTCCTGATCAAGGATTGCCACCATCTCACCTCGCTCGAACTCACCGCTCACATCGACAACGCCGATCGGCAGCAGACTCTTGCCGCCCTCGCACACGGCCGAGACCGCGCCGCGATCGAGCCTGACCGCGCCCCGCAGCTGCAGATGATCGGCGAGCCACTGTTTGCGGGCGGCCAGCCGAGGCGTCTGCGCGATAAAGGCCGTGCCGACCGGCTCGCCCCTGGCCAGCCGCAGCAGGACATCGGGTTCGCGCCCGGAGCAGACCACGCTTGAGGCCCCGCCATTTGCCGCGCGCTTGGCCGCCAGCACCTTGGTGATCATGCCGCCGCGGCCGATCGACGAGCCGGCACCACCGGCCATGGCCTCAAGCGCCGGATCGCCGGCCATCACGCGGCTCATGAGTGTGGCCGAAGGATCGTGACGCGGATCAGCGGTATAGAGGCCCTGCTGATCAGTCAGGATGATCAGCACATCGGCATCGATCAGATTGACCACGAGCGCGCCCAGCGTGTCGTTGTCGCCGACCTTGATCTCATCGGTCACCACGGTGTCGTTCTCGTTGATGATCGGCACGACACCCAGACCGAGCAGTGTCAGAAGGGTCGAGCGCGCATTCAGATAACGCGTGCGGTCGGCAAGATCTTCGTTGGTCAGCAGGATTTGCGCGGTCTGCAGCCCGTGTGTGCGGAAGCACGACTCATAGACCTGCGCCAGACCCATCTGACCGACCGCCGCAGCCGCCTGAAGCTCGTGAATCTCACTGGGTCGCTGCTGCCACCCCAAACGCTTGATGCCCTCGGCAATCGCGCCCGAGGACACCATCACGACCTCCTTGCCGAGCACTCGCAACTGGGCGATCTGCTCGCCCCAGATCGAGATCGCCTGCGGATCGAGACCGCGGCCTTCGTTGGTGACAAGTGCCGATCCGACCTTGACGACCAGACGGCGGGCATCGCGAACGACGGACGCATCGCTCAGGGAGATATCGGTAAGGGGAAGATTCATTATCGGAAATCGGGAGCGACATCAAAGCGGGGATCGCGCTCGGCCGGATCGGCCGGACGCTCGCGATGCAGTTCGAGGTGGGCGTAGATCGCCTGACACAGCTCGGTGCACCCTTCGCCGGTCAGCGCCGAAATCTCGAAGACCGGGCCTGCAAACCGCAAGCGCTTCTTGAAGGCCGAAATGATCGCCGCACGCTGCGTGCCGCGTTCACCCGGCTGACCATCGAGGGCATCGAGTTTGTTGAGCACCACCCAGCGCGGTTTTTCGTAGAGCGCCTGATCGTATTTGCGCAACTCCTTGACCAGTGCCCTCACCTCGGCCACCGGATCGCGGTCGGTGTCGAAGACCGACAGATCGACCATATGCAGCAGCAGTCGGGTGCGCTGCAGATGGCGCAGGAACTGGTGCCCAAGACCCGCGCCTTCAGCCGCACCCTCTATCAGGCCGGGCACGTCGGCAATCACAAAACTTTTTTCATCGGCCACCCGCACCACACCGAGATTTGGATGCAGGGTGGTAAACGGATAGTCGGCGATCTTGGGGCGGGCGTTCGACACCTTGGCGATGAAGGTCGATTTTCCGGCATTGGGCATCCCGAGCAGTCCGATATCGGCCAGGACCTTGAGCTCGAGTCTCAACTTGCGCTCCTGGCCCTCGGTGCCGGGTGTCGACTGACGCGGAGCGCGGTTGGTGCTCGATTTGAAATGCAGATTGCCCAAGCCGCCGTTGCCGCCCTGCGCGATCAGAGCCCGCTGGCCATGCGCCGTCAGGTCGATGACCAGTTCACCGGTGTCTTCATCGAGGATCTGCGTGCCGACCGGCATGCGCAGCACGATGTCATCGGCGCCCTTGCCGTACTGGTCGGATCCGCGCCCGGCCTCGCCATTGCGCGCCCGATGCATGCGGGCATAACGATAGTCGATCAGGGTGTTGATATTGATGTCGGCAATGGCCCAGATCGACCCACCCCGACCACCGTCGCCGCCGCTGGGGCCACCCTTGGGAATGAACTTCTCGCGGCGAAAAGCGACCGCGCCTTTACCGCCGTTGCCGGCAAAGACTTCGATTCGTGCCTCATCGATGAATTTCATCTCATCCCCTTCTGATCGGAGTGCTCAGACGAAGCTGCCAACATTGAGCAGCACCAGCACTCCCAGCACCGCAAAGATCCCGGCCGCCACGCGATGAACCAGCGTGATCGGAATCTTGCGGGTG
>CAIKZV010000504.1 GCA_903831925.1 uncultured Burkholderiales bacterium | reverse complement strand
GCATCACCGCGGCCTTTGCAGTCGCCTCGGCGCTCTATCAGCGCACCCATACCGGCGAAGGGCAGTTCGTCGATGTCGCGATGCTCGACTCGATGGTGGGTTTTCTGTCGGGGCAGGTGGCTGAATACACCACCACCGGACAGCGCCATCAGCAACTCGGTAATGGCTCGGTCAGCGGCAAACCGACCGCCGATCGCTTTCGATGCGGCAAGGGCTTTCTCGTGCTGGCGGTGCTGACCGACAAGCAGTTCGGCAACCTGATGCGTGCGCTGGGCCGCGAAGACGCGCTGAGCGATCCGCGTTTTGCAGACTGGCCGAGCCGATCGGCCAACAAGGCCGCACTGCGCGAGCTGATCGAAGACGCGATGCGCGACGGTGATCCGGCATCGTGGGAGCGCCGGCTGATCGACGCGGATGCGCCCTGCGGGCAGGTCAACTCGATTGCCGATGTCACCGCGCATCCGCAACTGGCCCACCGCGAAATGCTCCAGGAGGTGCAAACGCCCTATGGGCCGGTGCGCCTTGCCGGGTCGGCATTCCGGATGGCGCACGGCACCGGCGGCCTCGATCGGCCGATTGCCCTGCCCGGCGAGCACACCGACGAGGTGCTGGCATCGATCGGCTACGACCCGCAGGCCATCGCGGCACTGCGGGCCGACAAGGTCGTCTGAGCCGCCACCGCCATGACGATCGTTTACGCCGCACGCCGCATCATCACCATGAATCCGACCCGCACCGACACCACCCATGTCGCGGTGCGCGATGGCCGCATCCTGGGCACCGGCACCCTCGATGAACTCAAGGGCTGGGGCCGCTTCGATCTCGATGAGCGCTTCAGCGACAAGGTGATCGTGCCGGGTTTCGTCGAAGGCCACAGCCATGTCGGCGAGGGCGTCAACTGGCGCTATGTCTATTGCGGCTTTCACGATCGCAGCGATCCGGATGGCCGCGTCTGGCCGGGCGCCCGCTCGATCGACGCGGTGGTCGAGCGACTGCGCGAGGCCCAGTCGCATCTGGGCAGTCCGACCGAGGCGCTGATCGGCTGGGGCTTTGACCCGATCTATTTCGGCGAGCGCCGCTGCAACCGGCACGACCTCGATGGCGTGAGCACACAGCGCCCGATCGCGGTGACGCACGCCAGCGGCCACATCACCAATGCCAACACCCTGGCGCTGGAGCTGGCCGGTTTCATGCGCACCGGCCATGACCATCCGGGCATCATGCTCGGCGCCGACGGCCTGCCCAATGGCGAGCTCAAGGGCCCCGAGGCGATGACGCCAGTACTCGAGAAAGTCGGGCTCAACAAGGCTGCAATGGCAGGCGACCGTGCAGGCCTGCTGGCCTTTGCAAGGCTGGCCGTGCGGGCGGGTGTCACCACCGCGACCGATCTGGCCACACCGCTGCCGGAGTCGGCCATCGAGGGCCTGCTGCAGATCACCGGTGCGTACGATTTCCCGGTGCGGCTGGTGCCGGCCATGCATGTTCGAGGCCAGACTGTCGAGCAGGCGATCGAGCGGGCGATCAGCCTGAAAGCGCGCTCGACCGACTCCTTGCGAATGGGCCGGGTCAAGGCCCATGCAGACGGATCGATCCAGGGATTTTCCGCGCGCATGCGCTGGCCGGGCTATTACAACGGCGCGCCCCAGGGCATGTGGTATGTCGAGCCCGAGTATCTGCAGCAGGTCTATCGGCTGGCGATGCGACACGGCATTCAGATGCACACCCACACCAATGGTGACGCCGCGATCGACCTGGCCATCGACTGCGTCGAGCAGGCGATCCGCGAGCATCCGTCAGCCGACCACCGCTTTACGCTGCAGCACTGCCAGATGGCCGACCGGGCGCAACTGCAGCGCATGAAGACGCTCGGCATGTGTGCGAACCTGTTTGCCAATCACCATTTTTACTGGGGCGATGCGCACTACGCCATGACGCTCGGACCCGATCGCGCCGAACGCATGAATCCATGCCGCTCGGCGCAGGAGATCGGCGTGCCCTACACCATCCATTCCGATGCACCGGTCACGCCGCTCGGGCCGCTGCATGTGGCCTGGTGCGCGGTCAATCGCCTGACCGCATCGGGCCGGCTGCTGGGCGACTACGAACGGATCGACGTTCACAGCGCCCTGCGGGCAATCACCCTGGGTGCGGCCTATACCCTGCACCTGGAGGGCGAGATCGGCTCGATCGAAACCGGCAAGCGCGCCGATTTTGCGGTCCTCGACCACGACCCGCTCGCGATCGCACCCGAACG
The DNA here is from genome assembly GCA_903831925.1 of uncultured Burkholderiales bacterium. Taxonomy (GTDB): domain Bacteria; phylum Pseudomonadota; class Gammaproteobacteria; order Burkholderiales; family Burkholderiaceae_E; genus UBA4615. Next base: position 227 of record CAIKZV010000504.1, on the reverse strand, counting down.
GCTGAAAGACGTGACAGTGTGGGGAACGGTCCAGGGCGGCCGGGTCTTTGCGGCAAACGGAGCAAAAGCATGAACACGAAGATGAATGACACGATGCGCAGGAAACTCATTCAGGCCAGCCTTGCCGGCGGCGGACTCGGTGGCCTTGGCGCACTCGGCGCACCGCAATTCGCCTTCGCACAGACCCCCCCCGCACGCGGCGGACAACTGATCATCGGCGCACCCGG
>CAIKZV010000503.1 GCA_903831925.1 uncultured Burkholderiales bacterium | reverse complement strand
AGGCTCGCCAGCAGCGCGTTGATATCGCCCTGGGGCAGGTGGATCGCGTCGACCGAAAGCCGCAACTGGTCAAGTGACTCCTGCAGGGTCTGTAAAAGCTCGGTGCGCGACGCGTCGCCACGCTCGACTTGCCGGATGGCCGTGATCAGGTGGGCGCCGGCGCCGTCATGCATGTCGCGCAGGACGCGGGTGCGCTCCTCGGCGGTCGCCTTGTCGCGCTCCATCGCCGTCACCTGGGCATATTTCAGGTTCAGCTCAAGCTCGCGCGCTTCAATGCGTGCCTGAATGGAGCGGTTGGCTTGAACCAGGTCGTCGCGAGCGCGCTTGAAGCGTGTGCTGACGATGGTCAGGACGCACAGTGCGAGTAACACCGCCGCATATTTTCCATACGCTGATTCTTCAAAATACAGCGCGCCCGCACGACCCACATAGACATCACGCGCCAACGCAAACACACAGGCCGCTGTGGCCAGAACCAACAGCGCGCGCAAACCATCGGGTTGCTTCCAGACCTCCCATGCCAGACGCAGCGTCAGCAGAACCCATCCCGCGAGCGAGGCCAGCATCCAGAGCGCCACCCAGATTGGTGTGAGATGCCACCACGACAGCGCCAGACTGATCGGCCCGGTCACGAGCAGCAACAGGATGCACCGCTGCTCCCTTCGCGGTCGGGCATCATTCCAGAGTGCCTTGATGATCAGATAGAGCGCCCCTGACCAGATCACGAAAAGGCAGAGCACCACCATTCCCCAGGTTGGCCAGGGAAGCAGCGAGGCCTCCAACCAGGTGTCCATCAGGCGCAGGCCCCATGCGAGTTCGCCGACCGCAGCTGCCGCATAAAGGGGGTCGCGCTGCTGCAGCCACAAGAGCGCACAGAACGCGCCGACCAGCAGACTCAGCACGGCGGCAGCCTGAGGCGCGGTGATCCGCAACCATTCCTGGTAGGACCACTGAGGGCGCATCAATTCCGTGGGGCCGACCATGACCCGCGAGAGCCCGGCCCTTCGTCCGGCATCGGCTCGCAGCACAATCCGAAGTTCGTTCTGCGGCTGGAGCAGGACTTCCGGCAAGGTCACCCAGACCGGTCGCTTGGCCGCCCAGTTGTCGTTGGGGATGTCGATCTGACCGGCTTCGGCCAGCCGTTCGCCGTTGAGTTCGATGCGCCAGGCATTACCCACGCGAGGGATGACCGCCGCCCAGGACCCGGCAGCGGCATCAGACGGCCGTGCGAACGACAGGCGCAACTCAAGCACCCCAGAAAGCCCGCGGTTGGCAAGATCCCAGTGCAGCGGCAGGGACTCGGTGCGCAGCGCTTGGTCGCCGTCAGGCGTCAGCATTCGGACTTGCGCACTTTCGATCATGACTGGCGTGGGTTGTGCCAATGCGCCGGGCAATAGCAGCCACAATCCCAGCCAAACCCAGAGCCGATACCGTTGGTGGCAAGCGCGCGTTGCGCGCCGCGCGTGGCCCATCGGCGCTATTCCGTATGCCCCTGGGGATCCATCAAGCCCATCAGGCCGGCCTGGTAGACCGCTTCGCCGCGGGAATGCACCTCGAGCTTGCGATACAAATGCTTGATGTGCATTTGCACGGTGTGCATCGAGATGCCCTCCATGTCGGCGATTTCGGCATAGGTGTAGCCGCGCGCAACAAGTCGCAGCACATCGGATTCACGCGCGGTCAACTGCACTTGTGGTGCATCGGCTGCTCGCTGTTCAGGCAGGGGCTGCTGCGACTTCAATCGCTCGAGCAGTTTGCGCGCGATCATGGGCGAGATCGGTGAGCCTCCCTGTTTGACTTCCAGGACGATTTGGCCGATGTCGTCGGGTTGGGCATCTTTCTGGATGTAGCCGACCGCGCCTGCTTCCAGGCAGGCGAGCACCGTGTCCTCGTCGCCCAGCACCGAGATCACCAGCGTCTCGCAAGCCGGCTGCAAGGTCTTGAGGCGGTAGATCAATTCGAGCCCATGGCCGTCAGGCAGGGCCAGATCGGTCAGCAGCAGGTCTGCGGCATGGGTCTGCAGCCAGGCCAGAGCGTCGCGAAGGCGGCTGAACGAGGCCTGCAATGCCAGCCCGGGATGCTCACGGATGCTGGCTTCGAAGTACTGCCGTGAGGCCTCATCGTCTTCGAGCAGGACGATTCGCCAGCGTTGATCCAGCGCAGTCTGGACAAGTTTTTCGGGCATGGACGGGCACGCACACCAAAACAATCAAACAGCTTAGCCGTGAGCGCGCGCTGCGAATACCCCCATGAACATGGGTAGCCAAGGTCGCGCCGGATCCGGATCGTGTCGGTTCAATCACACCAACGTCAAAAATCATCCGGAAATCAGACATGAAATCAACCCTCACTGCGGGCGTCCTGGCGGCTTGTGTCGGACTGCTTGTCTCCCAAACCGCACACGCCGATGCAATTAAAGTGTCCATGACTGTCGACAATGCTTATGCACTCTTTGTCGGTAACCGCAGCGCGGCGACGACGTTCGTGGGTTCGGACGGCAACTGGCCATCGGTCGAGAGCTACAACTTCAACCTCGCCAGTGACGCCTATCTGTACGTTGTGACTGCATCGGACCAATCCGTCGCTCAAGGCTTCCTTGGTCAATTCGAAAACCAGACCAGTGGTTACAAGTTCTACAGCCAGAACCCCCAGTGGCAGGTCATGGCGACAGGCCTTGGCCCGAATGCTCCCTACACAGGGTCGGCAGCGGACCTGCAGCTGCTCAGCAACGAGATCCAGGACGCCAATGCGGGCGGCAACCCATCACAAGGCTGGCGCAGCTTTACCGCTGGGGGCGCCAATGGCAGTTCTCCCTGGGGCGCGATGTCCGGCATCGACTCGCTGGCAAGTTGGGTCTGGTATGCAGCGGGCAGCTGTAATCGAAACAACCCGACCCTCGGCGGATGTGATGCAGGAGAGTGGTTGGTCTTTCGGATCGCGGTGGCTGCCACGCCTGATAACCCGATTCCCGACAACCCGATTGCAAGCACAGTCCCCGAGCCGACCTCGTTTGCGCTGGCAGGCTTAGGACTCGCGCTGGCTGCAGCCCTGCGAAGAAAAAAGGTCTGACCGATCCTGCGCTGCGGGTTCAGGAAAGGGTCTGAAGCATCTCGACATGCTCGGTCAGATGCTTGTGGAAATTGCCGATCGCCTGTTCGTAGTGACCGAAGGTGAAGTGGCTGT
>CAIKZV010000502.1 GCA_903831925.1 uncultured Burkholderiales bacterium | reverse complement strand
TTGCCGCCACCTGCGTGGCCACCATCTATCACTACGGCCTTGGCCTGATCGCGCCCTATGCGTTCTTCAGCCTGCCGGTACTGCTTGGCACGCTCGGCGGCATCGGCCTGCTTGTCGGGCCGACTGGCCTGTTCTGGCTCAACCTCAAACGCCATCCCGACCATGGCGATGCCTCGACCCGACCAATGGACCGCGCCTTCATCGCGCTGCTCGGCCTGTGCGGTGTGAGCGGCCTGGGTTTGCTGGCAGCACGCGGCGGCCCGGCGCTGCCACTCACGCTGGCGATTCATCTCGGTGCGGTAATGGCGCTCTTTCTCACCCTGCCCTACGGCAAATTCGCACACGGCCCTTACCGCGTCGCCGCGCTGCTCAAATTCGCCGTCGAAAAGCGCTTGCCCAGTCGCCTTCGCCTGGGCGGCGACTGATTACCGACACGCACATCAAGGACACGACCATGGACATGCACCTGTCTGACAAGACCGCGCTGGTGACCGGCGCCTCTGCCGGTATCGGTCACGGCATCGCGCTGGCCCTGGCCGCCGAAGGGGTGCAACTGGCGATCACCGCGCGGCGCGATGTCTATCTCACCGAGTTATCGATGGACATTGTCGCGGCCGGCGGCAAAACTCCCGTGATCATCGTGCAGGACATGTATGCCGACGATGCGGCAGCCTCAATCAGCTCGCGCGCCACTCAGGCCCTGGGGCGCGTCGACATCCTGGTCAACAACGCCGGCGGCTCGCGCAGTTTTGCGGATCTGCATGTCAGCGAAGCCCAATGGAATGAAGCGCTGACGCTGAACTTCCATCGTCCGCGCCAGATTGCCGACGCCCTGATCGATGCCATGATCGCCAAGCGCTGGGGCCGCATCATCAACATCACCGGCAAGAGCGAACCCGATCATGTCAATGGTGCCTTCTGTGCCAAGGCCGGCATGCATTCCTGGGCCAAGGGACTCTCGCGCATGGTCGGCAAGCACGGCATCACGGTCAATTGCATTCCGCCAGGGCGCATCCACTCCGAGCAGATCCTGCGCAACTACACCCCCGAATATCGGCAGTGGCAGTGCGATAACGAAATCCCGATGGGCCGCTATGGCGAGCCCCAGGACTTGGCCGATCTGGTGACCTTTCTCGCCTCACCGCGAGCAAGCTACATCACCGGCGCAGTCATCCCGGTCGACGGTGGCCTGAGACGCTATCAGTTCTGATGACCCTGCCATCACCAAGACCGACTGACGAGCCACACCATGACCCCTGACCGATACTCAAGGACTGTCCCTGTGAATGCCGACATTCAAGCCAGCACGCTTACTCAGACAGTCCTCAACAGCCGCCGCGATTTCGTTCAGCTTGCCGGTTCACTGGCTGCAGGGCTAATGATTCCCACCCGCACGGCACGCGCCGCCGCCTGGCCCACGAAATCGGTGCGATTTCTGGTGCCATTCGCCCCGGGCGGCACCTCCGAAATCGTGGCCCGCTCGGTCGCCGCGGAAATCACCCGGCAATCGGGTCAATCGGTCTTCGTCGAGAACAAGCCGGGCGGTGCCGGGACGGTTGCCATGGTTGAGGCCGCCCGATCGGCGCCCGACGGCAGCACGCTGGTCCTTGGTCATGTCGGGACGCTGGCGGTCAATCCCTACATGATGAGCAATCCGCCTTATGACGTTAATCGCGACTTCCTGCCGGTCACGATGCTGGCCAAGGTACCGAATGTCTTCGTGATCCACCCCGATGTGCCCGCGAAAAATTTCCAGGAGTTCGTGGCTTATGCCAAAAAGAATCCGGGCAAGCTCGACTACGGATCCGCAGGCAACGCCAGCGCCGGGCATCTTGCGATGGAATACCTCAAGCTCGTCACCGGCATCTCGCTGGTCCATATTCCCTATCGCGGCACCGGCCCGCAACTCACCGACCTGCTTGCCGGGCGCACCCAGGCCTCATCGGCCGGATTGCCTGCACTGGGCCAGTACATCCGTGCCGGAAAACTTCGGGCCATCGCGGTTGGCACGCAGCAGCGAATCTCCGGCCTGCCCGATGTCCCGACCGTTGCCGAGATGGGCTACAAGGACTTCGAGACCTCTCAGTGGTACGGCGTTCTCGTGCCTGCCGGCACACCGCCCGAACTGGTTGTGCAGATCCAGGAGGAATGCCTGCGCGCGCTCAAGTCGAGCAGCGTGACCGAGCGCTTTGCCACCGACAATGCGGTCGGCGGCGGCGGTTCACCCGCCGAATTTGCCGCTTACATCGCCAAAGAGCAGAAGATCTGGAGCCGCATCGTCAAAGAAGCTCATATCAGACCCGACTGAGCAGACCCGACTGCGCAGACCTTCCCCCGCCACCCTCGACCTGAAAGGCCCGAACACCATGCTGACCCTGTTACACGAACAGCGCGAAACGACGCTGCCCACGGCCCAAGCCAGCGGCGACGCGCTATGGCTCGATCGCCAGGACATCGAATCCTCCACCGGCTGGGCCTGGAAGCCCGAAGGCCTGTGCCGTGATGAGGTCTGCATACCGCTGCCTCGCGATACCGCACGCCCCATCGTCGACCAGGACAAGCTCGACCTCGCGGCGATGTGGCGTCACATGGGTCAACCGGTGGTGCGCGATGCGACCGCCAGCACCTGGGTGCTGGGCACTGGCCCGGCACAACGCGCGTCGGCGCTCACCAGCCTCGAGGCACCCGACTTCGAATTGCCCGATCTCGACGGCAATCTGCACCGACTGTCCGACTACCGCGGAAAAAAAGTTTTTCTGGCGACCTGGGCCTCCTGGTGAGGGTGTCGAGCCGACCTGTCCGTGTGGCAGGCACTGTTCGAATCCCTTCAGGGGCAAGACATCGTGGTCCTGGCCATCGCCATGGACAACGCGCCAGCAGCAAGGCCCTGGATCGAGGCGGCCAAACCGTCCTATCCCTGCCTGATCGACCGTGATCATCATGTGGCGGATCTGTTCAACCTGGTGAACGTGCCGCAGGCGATCTGGATCGACGAGAACGGGTACATCGTCCGACCGCCCGAAACCGCCGGTTCGACCGACGTGCTGCGCATGATGGACCGCACGAACGGCGCACTGCCCGAGCCGATCATGGCCGAGCGCAAGCGCGTCAAGGCGCTCTATCTCGACGCGGTGCGAGACTGGGCGAAAAAAGGCGCTGCCAGCGAGCATGTGCTGGCGGCGAGCGAAGCCAGCAAACGTCTGGTGGCGCCCGAACCGGCGATTGCGCAGGCTCACGCGCACTTTCGGCTGGGTCAGCACCTGCTCAGAAGCGGCCAGGCCGACCAGGCGCGAGCCCAGTTCGATGAGGCCGTCCGACTGCATCCCGACTCCTGGAATATCTGGAGACAGGCCGCTGAAAAGGATTCGCGAGGGCTGGCCGCCGGGCCTGATTTCTGGGCACGGGTCGATGCGCTTGGCGAGAAGGCCTACTACGCGACGATCAACATGAAAGGTGTGCAGCCTCCCGGCTGAGGGTGACCGCGCTTGGGTCTGCTGGCCCAAGCGACCGGCACAGGCCCGCACGGCCAATCCACACTGAACGACTAGAGCCCGTGCAGAAAATCCAGGAGCAGCCGGTTCACTTCGGCCGGCCGCTCCTGCTGCACCCAGTGGCCTGGGCCGTCGATGATGTGACTGCCGCGGATGCCGGGCAAGGTGCGAGGGAAGGCCTCGATCTGCTGCATCGAGGCCGGGAACTTGAGCACACCATCACGGCTGCCCGCGATGAACAACGAGGGCTGTCTGATCGGCTGGCCTTGCCAGGCCGAGGAAAGCCGCCAGTTGCGGGTTAGATTGCGGTACCAGTTCAGACCACCGCGAAACCCGGTGCGACCGAACTCGCCGGCAAACCAGTCGAGATCCGCTTGCGACAACCATGCCGGCAAGGTCTGAGGGTCGATGGTGTTGGCAAAAAATCCGCCTGTCTCCGGGATCATCGCGAATCCCTTGCCCTTCTCGGTCACATCGCCGCTGGCGGTGTAATAGATTCGGCGCAAGGAGGTGCGCACATCCGCCTCGAATTCAGCCTCGGCAACACCAGGCTCCTGAAAATACTGGAGATAAAACCGCGTGATGCCGAGCTTTTGCAGGGACGAGAGCATGTCGATGCCGCCGCGAGGCGACCAGGGCACGCTCATTCCGACCACCGCCCGAAACACATCCGGGCGCCACAACGCACAGTGCCATGCCACCGGTGCGCCCCAGTCGTGCCCGACCACCACGGTTTGCGTCTCGCCCAATTCCTTGACCAGCGCGACCATGTCGCCCACCAGATCAAGCAGGGTGTAGCACTCGATCTCCTGTGGCGAATCGGTGCCGCCATAGCCACGCATATCGGGAGCCACGCATCGAAACCCGGCTGCAGCCACTGCCAGCATCTGATGGCGCCACGAGTACCAGCTCTCCGGCCATCCATGACAGAAGAGCACCATCGGCCCGCTGCCGCACTCGGCATAGCGCTGGGTGATGCCATTGGCAGTCACGGTCTTGAGGGTGATGCCGGCGACCGGAGAAGTCTCCATCAGACCGTCCTGTCGAGTGGGGTGGGATCGCTCGATGTCGAAGGCCCGGCTCGAAGGCCAGATCGCAGGCGATCAAGAAGTCCAATCAGGCCACCCGGGAAAAAAGCAAGGGTTGCCACCAGAACGCTGCCCAGCACGATCTTGTCGGCGTAGCCACCGAGAGAAAGGAATTTTTCCTGAGACAGGACCAGCACCGTCGCAAGCAATGGCCCCAGCAGCACACGGCGCCCGATCAGCACCACCGCAGTCAGCATCAGGATCAGGAAATAGGAATCGAGAATATCGGCGCTGACATACGCACGCTGATAGGCATAGAGCCAGCCGGCTGCAGCGGTCAGGGGCGCGGAAAACAGGAAGACCTTCAGCCGCACCGCCTGCGGATCGACGCCCGACATGATCGCAAGGCGTGGATTGAGGTGCGACATGATCGCAGCCGACCCCAGCCGTGAACGACGGAATCGCTCGACCATGTAAAGCACGACACACAACAGCGCAAAGGCAAAAGGCCAGATCTCGCGGTCATTAGCCGCCTTCAGCGTGATGCCGAGAAACGACATGTCGAGCGGCGGGATACCCCTGAGCCCATCCGAGCCACCGAGGAAGGACCAGTTCTGGGCCACGGTCGCCGCAACCACGGCAATCGCATAGGTCACCAGCGAGAAGACAAACTCCCGCAACCGCAAGGTAATCAGACCCAGCAGCGCTGCAAAAACCAGCGCAGCAGCCAGCGAGGCCACCAGCGTCGTCCAGCCGCCTGCGCCCAGCCGGGTCGAGAGCAGTGCCGTGGTGTAACTGCCCACCGCAAAGAACACCGTGTGCGCAAGGCTCACCTCACCCAGATCGGACACGATCAGGTCAAGGCCGTAGGCCATCACCGCAAAAATCGCCATCAGAACGAAAGCACTGTAGATCGCCCCGGAGCCCCCTGCGATGGCGGGTGCAAAAAACAGCAGCACCGCCAGGACCGGCACAAGCAGATATCT
>CAIKZV010000501.1 GCA_903831925.1 uncultured Burkholderiales bacterium | reverse complement strand
CGTAGGTGCTCAACTCGAGCATCTTCGGGTCGATCATGATCAGCCGGACCTGCGAGGGCTCGGACTTGTAGAGCAGCGACAGCAGCATCGCATTGATGCCGACCGACTTGCCCGAACCGGTGGTGCCGGCCACCAGCAGGTGCGGCATCTTGGCCAGATCGGCGACCATCGGCCGCCCGGCAATATCGTGGCCAAGCGCCAGCGTGATCGGCGAGTTGGAGTCGGCATAGACCTGCGAGCCGAGAATCTCCGACAGTCGCACCGCCTGACGGCGCGGGTTGGGCAGCTCCAGACCCATCAGGCTCTTGCCGGGACTGGTCTCGACCACCCGGATGGAGGTGAGCGACAGAGCCCGGGCCAGATCCTTCGAGAGATTGACAATGGTCGAGCCCTTGATGCCGGTGGCTGGCTCGATCTCGTAGCGGGTGATGACCGGCCCGGGATAAGCCGCCACGACATTGGCGGTGACACCAAAATCGGAGAGCTTTTTCTCGATGAGTCGGGAGGTGAATTCGAGCGTCTCGGGCGACACGGTGTCGTGCGAGACCACCGGCGGATCGAGCAGCGAAATCGGCGGCAACTCGGTATCTGCCGGCAGATCGGCAAAAAGCGGCTGCTGACGCTCGCGCTGGGCGCGCTCGGAGAGTTCGACCACGACCGCCGGGCGTTCGATGCGCACCGGCTCCGGGTCATCGCTCAGAATCTTGCGTTTGACCTCGACCGTCTCGGTGCGAACCGTCGCCGCGAGCTCGCCGGCGAGACGGTCACGATGCGCCTCACGACGGTTGAGCACAAAAAACACTGCGCCTTCAAGCGCGGCACCGACCTTCTCGAAGATCGTCAGCCAGGACAGGCCGGTGGCCAGCGAAAAGCCGATCGAGGCCGCAAGCAGCATCAGCAGGGTGCCTCCCACTGCGCCCAGATGCACTAGGGCAGGCTGCGCAATCAGGTGGCCGACGACACCGCCGGGCGCGAGCGGTAACTGCATCGGCAAGCCACCCAGTCGGGATGACTCAAGCGCGAGGCATCCGAAAAAGAAGAGCGCAAACCCCAGCCAGCGATCCCATCCGAAGAGGGTCTCATCAAGCGCCTGACGACGATCGACAAGGCGTGCGGCATGCAGGTGACGGTAGCCCGAGACGACCCGCATCAGCATGAACACCGCAAGCAGGTAGGCGCAGGCGCCAAAGAGATAGAGCAGCAGGTCGGCCAGCCAGGCACCGAGGCGCCCGCCAAAATTGTGGACGTCGCGGCCTGCGACTGCATGTGACCAGCCCGGATCGCCTTTGTCATAGCTGATCAGGATCAGGACCAGAAACATCGCTGTGGCGCAAAGCACCAGCCAGCGGGCCTCACGCAGCAGAACCAGGGCCCGCTCAGGAAGCAGCGACCGGCTGCCCGGCCCGCTTCGAACAGGCAAGCCGTCGATGGCGGAGGCTCGCGCCACTCGAGGCCTAGTGCAGGTAACTGCCGAGCTTTTCGCGCAGCAGCAAGCGACCCTCGCCAGTCGGAACGATATAGCCGTCGACCTCGAGCACCTTCATGACCCGGGACACCATCTCGCGCGAAGCGCCGATCATCTTGGCGATCTCCTGGCGCGGCAACTTTGATTTCACCACCCGTTCGCCGTTGACCTCTTCAGAGAAGTCGAGCAGCACGCGCGCCACGCGCCCATAGACATCGAGCAGCGCGAGCGTCTCGATCTTCTTGTCGGCTTCGCGCAGACGCTTGACCAGGCCCTTCATGATCTTCAGGGCGATGTCGTGGTTTTCAGCCAGGATCGCCTTGAAGCTGTCCTTGTTGATCGCCATGAAGTCGCAGGATTCGAGGGTCACGACGCTCGCCGATCGGGGCGCGTCATCAATCAGGCTCATCTCGCCGATGCACTCACCGG
>CAIKZV010000500.1 GCA_903831925.1 uncultured Burkholderiales bacterium | reverse complement strand
TGCTTGCCCAATTGCCGCAATTGTCGGAAGACGAGGTCTTTCCTTTGATTCAGTCAAAGGACTCGCCCGGTCTGGCCGAGTTGCTGGCGACCGTGCCCGACTCGCCGATCCGCCGTGCCCTGATCGCCTTGCCCGGATTGCTGGGGCCGCTCGATGAGGTGCTTGAGCGGGCTGCGGCCTGCTTGCCCGATCTGCCTGCAGTGAGTCAGGCCTTGCGTCAGTTGCAGCAGCTTGCCGAGTCTCCCTTGCTGGCTTCTGCAGCCAGCCTCGATGTCGAGGTCGCGCTCGATCTGGGCGATGCCCGGGGGTACCGCTATCACAGCGGTGTGATTTTTGCGGCCTATGTCGATGGTCTTCCTAATGCCATCGGTCGGGGAGGGCGCTACGACAATGTCGGCGTCGCTTTCGGACGCGCGCGTGCCGCAACAGGGTTTTCCATTGAATTGCGCGAGCTGGCCGGTCTGCTTCCCGCTCACGAGCCCAGTCTGGCCATTCGTGCGCCCTGGGCGATCGACGATCAGCTCACCGATGCGGTCAGGGCCTTGCGCGGTGCCGGTGAGATCGTCGTTCAGGTGCTGCCTGGTCACGAGCATGAGGAGCAGGAATTTCATTGCGATCGTGAGCTCGCAAAACAAGATGGCCGCTGGATCATCCGGCCACTGCGGAGGCAGTCAACATGAGCAGGAATGTCGTGGTCATCGGTACCCAATGGGGCGATGAGGGCAAAGGCAAGGTCGTCGATTGGCTCACCGAGTCTGCGCAAGGTGTGGTGCGTTTCCAGGGCGGCCATAACGCCGGCCACACGCTGGTCATCGGCGGCAAGAAGCAAGTGCTGCGGCTGATTCCATCAGGCATCCTGCGACCGGGCGTGACCTGCTACATCGGCAGCGGCGTGGTCCTGTCGCCCGAGGCGCTTTTGCAGGAAATCGATGAGCTCGAGCGCGCCGGCGTTGCCGTTCGCGATCGCCTGCGCATCAGCGGCACCTGCCCGCTCATCCTGCCTTATCACGTTGCACTCGATCGGGCCCGCGAGGCCCGCGCAGGCGATGCCAAGATCGGCACCACTGGCCGTGGCATTGGCCCCGCCTATGAAGACAAGGTCGGTCGCCGTGCGCTGCGCGTGCGCGATCTGTTCGCGCCAGACACGCTGCGTCAACGTATCCGCGATGTGCTCGATTTTCACAACTTTGCGCTGGTCAATTACTACGGCGGGCAGGCCCTCGACCCTGATCAGGTGGCCGACGATGCGCTGCGACTTGCTCCGCGTATCGCCCCGATGGTGGCCGATGTGCCGGCCGAACTGTCGGCCGCGGCACGCCGCGGTGATCGCCTGCTTTTCGAGGGCGCCCAGGGTGCTTTGCTCGATGTTGACCATGGCACCTATCCCTTTGTCACCAGCAGCAATTGCATCGCCGGCGCGGCGTCGGCCGGTGCCGGCGTCGGTCCCCAGCAGCTTGATTTCGTCCTCGGAATTGCCAAGGCATACACCACGCGTGTCGGCTCGGGTCCCTTTCCGACCGAACTCTTCGATGAGGTCGGCAAGCATCTGGCAACCAAGGGCAATGAATTCGGATCAGTGACCGGGCGGCCGCGCCGTTGCGGCTGGTTCGATGCCGTCGCGATGCGGCGCTCGATTCAGCTCAATGGCGTCACCGGTCTGTGCGTGACCAAACTCGATGTGCTCGACGGCCTTAAGACGGTGAAGATCTGCACCGGCTACGTTCGAGCCGGGCAGCCGGTCGACCTTCTGCCGTTTGGCGCTGAAGATGTGGCCACCTGCGAGCCGCTCTACGAAGAGCTGCCCGGCTGGAGCGAAAGCACTTACGGTGTGAGAACCTGGGACGGATTGCCGGCGGCTGCGCAACGCTATCTGCAGCGTCTGTGCGAACTTGTCGGGTCGCCGATTGATATGGTTTCGACCGGCCCAGACCGCGACGAAACGATTCTGATCCGGCATCCATTCACGAACTGAGATCGCTGTGTCCAACTCCGATCTGTATGTCACCTGGGCTCAGTACCATCATCTGATCGAACGGCTCGCGGTGCAGGTCCATGAGTCGGGTTGGCGCTTCGATGCGATCGTGTGTCTGGCACGCGGTGGCTTGCGGATCGGCGATGTTTTGTCACGACTTTTCGAGTTGCCGCTGGGCGTGCTCTTCACGAGTTCCTATCGCGAAGCCGCCGGCACCGAGCAGAGCGCGCTGCAGATTGCAGATGCTCTCAGCAGCGCCAGTCCCTTGCCCGGACCCAGATGGCTGCTGGTCGATGACATGGTTGATTCGGGCGCGACGTTCGCGCAAGTGCTGCCTGTGCTCAAGGCCCGCTATCAGCATGTCAGCGAGATCCGGTCGGCTGTGCTCTGGAGCAAGGGCCAGTCGATGGTCAAGCCGGATTTCGTCGTTGAAGATCTGCCGCACAACCCCTGGATTCATCAACCCTTCGAGCGCTACGACACCATGCGCTTCGAGGATCTCAAACTCGGTTGGGCTGATCGCTGATCCGGGATGCGGTTCTGATGCCTCGAGCTGGTGCGATTCCGGGCACCTGATTGGCGCGCTTCAGGCCGGGTCTGCCGAATCCGGGCAAATGCACCGGGTTTTGTGCTTGGCACGGTGATTGCTGCGGTGGGTCAGCAGTCAAGGTTGCCTTGCATTGCACACATCCGGATCCTTTCGCCAGCATGAACGCCGTTTCGCCTTCCGACGCAATGCCGGACCAACTTCAGATCGCCCTGAACGATGCCTATGCGCAGGCAGTCACTCAGACCGATGGGCATCTTGCCGATTACATTCCCGAACTGGCGCTTGTCGATCCAGACAAATTCGGCGTGGCGATCATGACCGCGAAGGGGCGCCTGTGCGCAGTTGGTGATGTCGATGTGCCCTTCACGATTCAGTCGGTTTCAAAGGCCTTCGCCTACTGCATGGCGCTTGAACTCCTGGGCGCCAAGGGCGTGCAGGCCAAGGTGGGTGTTGAGCCAAGCGGCGACGCATTCAACGCGATCGAGTTTGATCCGATCAGTCGTCGGCCTTACAACCCGATGGTCAATGCCGGTGCCATTGCGGTGGCCGGCATCCTTCGCGATGCCTTTCAAGGCAATGCCCTCGAGCGGGTGCTCGAGCGGTTTTCTCTGGCCGCGGGACGCACGCTCGACATCGATGAGGCCGTGTTCAGGTCCGAACAGGCAACCGGCTATCGAAACCGCGCGATCGGTCAACTGCTTTGTGGAGCCGGACTGCTTGTTGAGCCAATCGATTCCGCGGTCGATCTCTATTTTCAGATCTGTTCGATTCGCGTGACCGCGCGCGACCTTGCAACGATGGCGGCGACGCTCTCGAATACCGGCGCCAACCCGACCACTGGCGATGACGTGTTTGATTTTCGCGCGGTTCGCAGCACGCTGTCGGTCATGCTGTCTTGCGGCATGTACAACTTTTCAGGCAAATGGACGCATGACGTGGGCATCCCCGCAAAAAGCGGCGTCGGCGGTGGTCTGATCGGTGTCGTCAACCGACAGGTCGGAATCGGCGCATTTTCTCCGCGCCTCGATGCCAAAGGCAACAGCGTTCGAGGCGTTCATGCCATGCAATTGCTGTCAGACGAGCTGGGTTTGCATGCCTTTGAGTGCACCAACGTCGGCTCATCGTTCGTCGAGCATCTGCTCTAGAGGACTCATCGGTTTACCGGAGAGGCCGGCGCTGCGAATTGGTGATTCGCTGCTTTCGTAGGATCATCTGCCCCGGTTCGAACCCCGCACCTGCGCCTGATGCGTGGTCGGTGCGTCTTTTCTTTCTCTGGCGTGACATGACCTCGTTTGCGATGATCGCCACGCTGTTTGGCGGCTTGGGCATTTTTTTCATCGGCATCAAGATGATCGGCTCGCATCTGAGCCAGATGGCCGGACGCGGTTTGCGAATCGGTGTGCTGCGACTGGTTGGCAATCGCTGGTCTGCATCACTGCTTGGCATCATCTTCGGCGCCATTACGCAAAGCACCAACGCGGTCACCTTCATTGTGACCAGCATGGTGACCGCCAATCTGGTTCAAGTACGCGCGGTCATGCCGGTGGTGATCTGGGCCAACCTCGGAACCGGGGCCCTGGTATTTCTGAGCACCTTGAACATCCGGCCTTTCATCCTGTCGATGCTGGGTCTGATCGGCATTGCGTATTTTCTGAATGTCGAGAAGTCGCCCAAGTATCGGCATACCGCGGCTGCATTGCTTGGGGTGGCTTTGCTCTTTCTCGGGCTCGATCTCGTCAAGGAGGCCGCCTCGCCGATGCAGGAGCTGGAGCTCGTCGGGCGACTGCTGGAGAGCGCGCAGGAGCAGTATTGGCTGGTTTTTTTTCTCGGTCTGGTACTGGCGCTGATTGCCCAATCCTCCGCGACCGTCA
>CAIKZV010000499.1 GCA_903831925.1 uncultured Burkholderiales bacterium | reverse complement strand
GCGCCTGCAGATCGGGGTCGGTCTTGTAGAGCGCATGGCGCTTGCGATATTCGCTGAGCGTCAGGATCTCGGTGGTCGGGCTCGGCGGGCGCGCAGCGACCGCGCCCGTGGCCGGCGGATAGACATCCTTGCCATATTCGTAGATGTAATCGCCAAGGTGAACCGTCGCGTCGAGGTCGTCGCGCTTGGCCGCCTCGGCGTAAACGTTGAAATAGCCACCCGGATAATTCGAGCACGAGAACACCGCCAGCTTGACCTGGGTGGCGCCGCTGGCCGCGGTTGTGCGCGTCTTGCCGATGGGAGAAACCTGCGTGCCGATAAAGAAACGGTAGTAGTAGCGCGAGTTCGGTGATAGCCCGCTCGCATCGACTTTGACGGTGTAGTCGACTGCAGGGCTGGTCGTGGTGTTGCCGCTGGCAACGACATTGGAGAACGCGGCGTCGCTCGCGACCTGGTAATTCACCGGGAAGGCGTCGGTACTGTCGGTGGTCACCTTGGTCCAGAGCACGACCCGGTCAGACAGCGGATCACCGCTGGCCACGCCATGTTGCCAGGTCACCACCGGGACAGCGGTCGTCGTGCTGCTGTCTGAACCCCCGCAGGCTGCAAGCCCGAGGCTGCCCACCGCGGCCGCACCAGCCGTCAGTTGGCCCAGAAAGCCACGTCGTGTCGCGGCCATCGCCCGCGGTTGCAGCAAATTGCTGCCAACGACAGCATTGACGGCACCAGGCTTGGCGGATGAATTGTCGCGATTGGATTCAGACATGGTTGTAATGGCACGCAGGTGAGTTGAAACCGCGAACACTAGGGCCCGACGATGACCTGCCGTTGACAGCGATGGCGATCGATCGACGTGCCACCGATCGGCTGAAGCCCTCCCGATGGGGGCCTGCCGAAGGTCAGGCCTTGACCAACTCGTATAATCGGTGATCAAACTGCCCTGTCTCCGATGACCTCGACCTACCGTCCCCGCCGCATTGCCCAGTCGCTTTTTGTCGAGGCGCGCGGCTTGCGCCATCATGTTCGCTGCTGGGGTGAGCCCGATGCGCCGCTGCTGGTGATGGTCCATGGCTGGATGGATATCTCGGCGTCCTTCCAATTCGTCGTCGACTGTTTTTCGCGCGACTATCGCGTCATCGCGCCCGACTGGCGAGGCTTCGGTCTGACCTCTCGCCCGCAGGCCGACTGCTACTGGTATCCCGACTATCTGGCCGATTTCGATGCACTGCTCGATGCACTGCTGCCGGGGCGCACGATCGACCTGGTCGGCCACAGCATGGGCGGCAGCATCGCGATGCAATACGCTGGTGTGCGGCCCGAACGCATCCGCCGGCTGATCAATCTCGAGGGGCTGGGCATGGCGCGAAGCCAGCCCGCCGAGGCGCCCGGGCGCATGCGCGAATGGCTCGACGAATTGCGAAAGGGCTCGCGCCTTCGCGACTATGCCTCGCGCGAGGAGGTCGCGCAGCGACTGGTCAAGACCAACCATCGCTTGCCGATCGACAAGGCTCGCTGGCTGTCCGAACTATGGTCAGAGCGCACGCCAGGTGGCCGCTACGAATTGCTCGGCGACCCGGCACACAAGGTCTCTAACCCGACGCCCTACCGGGTCGATGAGGTGGTGGCCACCTGGCGAGAAATCACCGCCCCGGTGCTGCTGGTCAATGCGGCCGATGACGGATCGAGGCTGCGTCTGATCCGTTCGCGCGAGTTTGGCGAACGACTGATGGCCATCCGTGATTTGCGCCAGATGCAGGTCGAGGAGGCTGGGCATATGCTTCACCATGACCAGCCCGAAAAGGTGGCCTCACTGATCGAGGAGTTCATGCATGGCTGATTCCGGTACCACCGCCCACCGCATCAACGCCGATCTGCACTGCCATTCGGTGGTGTCCGACGGCACGCTGACGCCGGTCGAAGTCGTCGAGCGCGCGGCGCGCAACGGGGTCCAGATTCTGGCGCTGACCGATCACGACGAGCTCGGCGGACTTGCTCAGGCGCAAGGCAGGGCACGCGAGCTCGGCATGCAGTTCGTGCCCGGTGTCGAAGTCTCGGTGACCTGGTCCGATGAGACGATCCATATCGTTGGCCTGCGCCTCGATTACCTCAACCCGACGCTGGCTGACGGCCTCTACAACACCCGCAATGGCCGCGATGCGCGGGCGCTCGAAATCGCCGCAAGCCTTGCTGCGGTCGGAATTCCGGATGCCTACGAGGGCGCGCTCGGTTTTGCGGGCAACCCCGAGCTGATTTCGCGCAGCCATTTCGCGCGCTATATCGTCGAGACCGGCGTCTGTCAGACCGTGCAGGAAGTCTTTCAGCGCTATCTGATCGAGGGCAAGCCGGGCTATGTGCCGCATCGTTGGGCCAAGCTCAGTGATGCGGTCACCTGGATCCGCTCGGCCGGTGGCACCGCGGTGATGGCGCATCCCGGGCGCTACAAGCTGTCGGATCTGTGCATGGACCAGATGATCCGCGAGTTCTGCGATGCCGGCGGCGAGGCAATCGAAGTGGTCAGCGGCAGTCATACGCCCAGCCAGTACAGCGAGTTCGCAGCCACGGCCCAGCGTTTCGGGCTGATGGCGTCGCGCGGATCCGATTTTCATGGCCCGGGCGAGAGCCGCCACGACCTCGGTTCGATGCCGCCGCTGCCCAAGTCGCTGCGACCGGTCTGGCACGACTGGCCCGAGGTCGCCGCCCTGGACGCACGGTGAGCCAGCGCTTCGAAGTCCATCCCACTCATCCGCAAAAGCGGCTGATCGATCAGGCTGCGGCAATTCTGGCGCGTGGCGGACTGGTCGTGATGCCCACCGATGCCTGCTATGTGCTGGCCTGTCAGCTCGACGATAAATCCGCGGTCGACCGGCTGCGTGCCTTGCGCGGCATCGACGATCGGCATCTGCTGACGCTGATGTGCCGCGACCTCAAAGAGCTCTCGAGCTATGCGAAGGTCGATAACTGGCAGTTCCGCTTTCTTCGTGACTGGACGCCGGGCGCCTACACATTCATTCTGCCGGCCACCAAGGAGGTGCCGCGCAGGCTCTGGCATCCCTCGCGAAAGACCGTCGGTCTGCGGGTCCCCGACCATCCGGTGGTCGCCGAACTGCTGGCAGCGCATGGGCATCCGGTATTGACCTCCAGCCTGATTCTGCCTGGCCAGACCGATCCGATCACCGAGGCGGGTGACGCTGTGGCCCGGGTTGGCAAGCTCGTCGATCTGGTCATCGATGCCGGCGCCCAGGGGCTTGAGCCGACGACCGTGATCGATCTGACCGGCGAGACGCCCGAGATCGTTCGCGTCGGCCGTGGGCCGGTCGATCGCATGGCCTGAGGCGCGGCGTCATCCCCGGTGCCGCTGATACACTCGGCAACCATGACTAT
>CAIKZV010000498.1 GCA_903831925.1 uncultured Burkholderiales bacterium | reverse complement strand
GCCATGCTCTGGATCGCGGTCCAGCCGATCACCAGGTCGACCATGATCACCACCGAGCCGAGGTCCTTGGCGAACTCGGCGCGCTCATACATGTCTTCCATGGTGGCGGCGGTGATGTTGAGGTAGCTGCCCTTGACTTCGCCGGTGGCGGCACTCGCCTTGTTGACGCCGTCCATCACATAGAGGAAGCGGTCACGCCAGTGCATGAAGGGCTGCGAGTTGATGTTCTCGTCATCCTTCATGAAGTCGAGGCCGCCCTTGAGACCTTCATAGATCACCCGGCCGTAGTTGCGGGCCGACAAGCCGAGCTTGGGCTTGGTGGTCGCGCCCAGCAGCGGACGGCCGAACTTGTCGAGACGCTCGCGCTCGACGATCAGGCCGGTCGGCGGGCCCTTGAAGGTCTTGACGTAGGCGACCGGGATGCGGATGTCCTCCAGGCGAGCGGCCTTCAGCGGCTTGAAGCTGAAGACGTTGCCGATCAGGCTGGCGGTCATGTTGGCGATCGAACCCTCTTCGAAGAGGATCAGGTCATAGGCCACCCAGGCGAAGTACTGGCCCGGGTTGTTCGGCACCGGCTCGACCTTGTAGGCCTTGGCCCGGTAGCTGTCGCAGGCGGTCAGGCGGTCGGTCCAGACCACGGTCCAGGTCGCGGTGCTCGATTCGCCGGCCACGGCTGCGGCGGCTTCGACCGGATCGACGCCGTCTTGCGGCGTGATGCGGAACAGGCACAGGACGTCGGTTTCTTTCGGCACATAGTCAGGCGCCCAGTAGCCCATCTGGCGGTACTTCAGCACGCCCGCTGAGTAGCGCTGCTTTTTGTCGGTGATCTGGGTGTCGGCGCTTGCGCCGCCTGCAACGGGTTGGTTCACGGAAACTCCAGTGGGTGGGAGAGGGGTGGGACCACTGTAAAGAGAGCTTTGCGTAAGATAAAGTCAGACTTTGATTAGTTTTGATTAAGTAAATACTTAACTTAATTGATGGGGATGCCATGAACATCACCTTCCGCCAGCTGCGTGTCTTTACCGAAGTGGCCCGCCAGGGGAGTGTGCAGCGGGCTGCCGAAGCCCTGCACCTGAGTGCGCCGGCGGTTTCGATGCAGATTCGGGAAGTCGAGTCGCAGGTTGGGCTGGTGCTCTTCGACCGACCCGGCCGGCGCCTGGTCCTCTCTACTGCAGGTGAGTACTTCCTTGTCTACGCAAGAAGGCTGCAAGCCACTCTCAAGGAAGCCGAGGATGCGATGGCGCGACTGACCCGGGTCGAGTCCGGGGTGCTCACCATCGGTATGGTCAGCTCGGCCAAGTACTTTTTGCCGCGGCTGCTGGCGCGCTTTCATGACGAGCATCCGGCCATCGAGGTTCGGCTGCGGCTGGGCAACCGCGAGCAGCTGGTGGCGATGATGCGGGCCAACGAGATCGATCTGTCGGTGATGGGGCGTGCGCCACGCGATTGGCCCAACCGTGCCGAGCCCTTCGCGATGCATCCGCATGTGTTGGTCACCGCGCCCGATCATGCCTTCACCCGGGCCGAGAGTGTGCCTGCTCTGGCATTGGCTCGCGAGCCCTTCATCGTTCGCGAGCCGGGCTCGGGCACCCGCGCGGTGCTCGAGGAGTACCTGTCGCAGCATCACCTGCAACCAACCTTTCTGATGGAAATGGGCAGTACCGAGGCGATCAAGCAGGCGGTGATGGCCGGGCTCGGCGTGAGTCTGGTGTCGCAGCACACCATCGGCCTCGAATGGGAACACGGGCTGATTGCCGCGCCGGCGGTCGAGGGTTTGCCGGTCATGCGACGCTGGCATCTGGTCAATGCGGCCGGCAAGCTCCTGTCGCCGGCGGCCGAGGCCTTCCGCTACTTCTTGCTCGAGGAGGGGGAAGCCCATCTCGCCGGGATGTTCGGGCAGCAGGCGGCGCAGGCCTGACTGCCCTGAGGCTGGGCAGCCTCAGATCTGCCGCAGCCAGACCTCGCCGATCAGGTGGTCGTGGCGCTTGCGCAGCACGACATTGGCCCGCTCGCGGCTGGGGGCGATGTTCTCGCGCAGGTTGGCCAGGTTGGTGTCGCGCCAGATCGAGAGCGCCACCTCGCGGGTCTGGTCGCCGTCGAGATCCTTGTAGTGATGAAAGTAGGAGCTCGGATTCTGGAAGACCGTACGTTGCAGCTTGAGAAATCGGGTGACGTACCACTCCTGGATGTCCGACTCGCGGGCATCGATATAGAGCGAAAAGTCGAAGAAGTCGGACACGATGATCGACGGTGGCCGCGCCGCCTCGAGCGTGGCGGTCTGCAGGACGTTGAGCCCTTCGAAGATCAGGATGTCGGGGCTGGTGATCGTGACCGATTCGCCCGGCATGATGTCGTAACCCTGATGCGAGTAGACCGGCGCGCTCACTTGCGCCTTGCCGGCCTTGATGTCGGCCAGGAACTCGATCATCCGCCTGCGGTCGTAGCTCTCGGGAAAGCCCTTGCGCTTCATCAGACCGCGTTCGATCAGGGTGGCGTTGGGATACAGAAAGCCGTCGGTGGTTACCAGTGCGACCGAGGGATGATCGGGCCAGCGGGCCAGCAGCGCCTGCAAGGTTCGCGCAAAGGTGCTCTTGCCGACCGCCACGCTGCCGGCGATGCCGATGACATAAGGGCGTCGCCCGACCGGTCGGCCCAGGAACTCGTCCTTGACGCCCGACAGCGTGCGCGCCGACCGGAAATGCAGGTTGAGCAGGCGCGACAGCGGCAGGTAGATCTGCGCGACATCATCGAGCGAGACCTGCTCGAGGACGCCCTGCAGCGCCGTCAGTTGCTCCTGCGACAGCGTCAGCGGTGTGTTGTTGCGAAGACTTGCCCATTCGTCGCGGTTGAAAACCACGTAGGCAGAAAATTCGGTGCCGGTATCAGGGTCCATGGCGGCGAGCTTACCGCAGGCTGAGATCCGCCCCTGTCGTAAACTGCCGCCATGAAATATCTGATCGGTGCCCTCGTCGTCGCAAACCTGCTGTGCTT
>CAIKZV010000497.1 GCA_903831925.1 uncultured Burkholderiales bacterium | reverse complement strand
CTTGCCGCAAACCACGCCGACCGGGAAACCACCGCCCAGTGTCTTGCCGTAGGTGACCAGGTCGGCGTCCACACCGAAAAACGCTTGTGCCCCACCCAAGCCCAAACGAAAGCCCATGAACACCTCGTCCATGATGAAGGCAATGCCTTTCTCATCACACACTTGGCGCAACTCACCGAGCCATTGGGCATAAGCGGCTTTGTCATAAGACACCTGGCGCGAGCCGTCGATCAAGGTCGAGTCGCTGGGCGCGGCCTTGTTGGGATGCATGGCTTGCAAAGGGTTGACCAACACGCAGGCAATATCCTTGCGCTGGCGCAGCACTTTGAGGGTTTGAGGGTGCATCTCATTGAGCGTGAGTGTGTCATTGGACGGGGGCATGGGGTTGCCAGGTCCGGGCTGCACATCGTCCCACCAGCCGTGATAGGCGCCGGTAAAGCGCACCAGATGCGTTCGGCGGGTGTGATAGCGGGCAAGGCGCACCGCCTGCATGACCGCTTCGGTGCCCGACATGTGAAACGAGACTTCGTCCAGGCCCGAGATGCGGCGCAGCCGCTCGACATTGCCGGCGACCACCGGATGGTAGCCGCCGAGCACCGCGCCGAGGTCCTGCACACGGGCAGCGCCTTCGGCCATAGTGGCCTTGTAGAAGTCATTGCCGAAGACATTGACGCCATACGAGCCGGTCAGGTCGTAAAAGACATTGCCGTCCAGATCGGTGAGCGTCACGCCACGGCTCGACTCGACGAAGGCGCCCACCGGCAGGTTCTCGCGCACCAGCGCGCTGTACTGGAAGGGCACCCTGTAGGCGCCGGTGAATTGCAGATCGGAGATGCCCTCGCGCGCGCGCTTGGTCATCGCGATCGACTTCTCAAAGCGGCTCTTGAAGGTGGTCGACATCAGCGCGAATGCGGCACGGCGCTTGTCGGCGACCTCAGCGGGCGCACCGTCGGAGGTGAAGAATTCGTCTGCGCCGTAGCTGTAACCCGGCAGCAAACCGGCAACCCGTTTGGCCATGCGCGAGTGACCGGCCAGCGACGGGTGCTTGGCGCGCGACAACTGCAGCCGGCGGCGCAGCTTGGGCAGCGCGGCCACCGCTGCGGCGGCAGCCAGTGCGTAAAGCGTGATGGTTTCGTCCATGAATCTCGAAGACCTCTGCAGTGATTGGTCTTTTATCTGTAACCCTTTCGATTGACACCCTGATGAAAACTGCAAATTCGAGTCCGTTTAATGACGCCGATGCGACCACGGTCGCTCCGGCGACTGTCGCGCCCGCCGCTTCTTCGACCGCTTCGGCAGGAGCCTCTGGAGCCGCTCCCGCGCGTGGCGGGCTGTCGGCAACGCTCGCGGCCTGGCGCGATCGCCTGCTGCTGCAGGAGGACCTCAATTTTTTGCTGACCAATCGGGTGCCGCGCATTGCGCTCACCCGCTTCATGGGCTGGTTCAGCAAGATCCGCAACCCGCTGCTGGCCAGGCTGTCGATCGGCACCTGGCGGCTCTTCACCGACCTTGATCTGTCGGATGCCCGCCAGCAGCGCTTTGCCAGTCTTCATGACTGCTTCACCCGCGAGCTGGTGCCGGGTGCCCGGGTGTTTGATGCCGACCCGGCGGTCATCGCCAGTCCCTGCGATGCGATCGTGGGCGCCTGCGGCAGCCTCGAAGGGCTGGGCGCGCTTCAGGCCAAGGGCTCACCCTATTCGATGGTGGAGCTTTTGGGCAGCGAGGCGCTGGCCGAGCGCTATCGCGACGGCATGTATGTGACCCTGCGTCTGACCTCGGCGATGTATCACCGCTTTCATGCGCCCGATCGCGGGCGCCTGCGCCATGTGACCTATATCAGCGGCGATGCCTGGAACGTCAATCCGATCGCACTCAAGCGCGTCGAGCGGCTGTTTTGCCGCAATGAGCGGGCGGTGCTGCAGACCGAACTCGAGGGCGGCCACCAGGTGGCGCTGGTGGCGGTCGCTGCCATTCTCGTGGCCAGCGTGCGCCTTCACGCGCTCGATGTGCTGATGCATCTGCGCTATCGCGGCCCCAACGAGATGCCCTGCGATGCGAGCTTCGAGCGCGGCGACGAGCTCGGCTGGTTCGAGCATGGCTCGACCATCATCGTGCTGGCGCCGCGCGGATTCGAGCTGTGTGAGGGCATTGTCACCGGCGCGAGGCTGCGTGCCGGGATGCGGCTGATGAAGCGACCGGCCTGAGCCGGTCCGCCTCGCTTCGTCGCTAAAAGCGTCGGGTCGGGCCGTTCAGGCGGCGGCGCTCGGCCGGGCCTTCATGCGCTCGACCAGCGCAGCGATGTTGGAATTGGCCGGGTCAAGCGGCTGCCCGACGCTTGCGCCGAACTCCACGAACACGAAGAGCAGGATGTCGGCCAGCG
>CAIKZV010000496.1 GCA_903831925.1 uncultured Burkholderiales bacterium | reverse complement strand
TTCGGACGCGCACTGGTTCTCAATCCGCGCTTGCTGCTGCTCGATGAGCCGCTCGAAGGTCTCGCACCCATCATCGTGCAGGAACTGCTTGCTGCAATTCGCCGCGTCGCGCGCGAAGAAGGCCTGGCATCCATCGTCGTGGAGCAGCATCCGCAAATGGTGCTGAGCGTGACCGACGAAGCGCTGGTGCTCGACCGCGGCACGATCGTTCTGCGTGCGCACAGTGCCGACTTGCTGCAAGATACGACCCCGCTGCACGCTTGGCTTGGCGTCGGGGCGCATTAGTCGGCGCGAATGAGCCAGTGGACATCAGTCGTCGCGCATCAAGCCGCCGCGAGGCATCAGGCCATTTTTCGGAGCAGCCTTCATGACATTGCGAACCACACCGCCTTTTCGGGCCGACCATGTCGGCAGCTTTCTGCGACCGGAATATCTGCTTCAAGCCCGCGAGCAGCAAGCAAAGGGCGAGATCACCGCACAAGCGCTTCGCAAGGTCGAAGACCGTGCGATCACCGAAGTCGTCAAATTTCAGCAGGATGTCGGACTGCAGAGCATCACTGACGGCGAGTATCGGCGCACCTATTTCCACATCGATTTTCTCGACCAGCTGGGCGGCGTCAAGACAGACATTCCGGTCACGGTGATCAAACCCGATGGCACTGAAGAACTCGCACCGCCCACCATCAGGGTCATCGATACCGTTCGGCATGTCCGCGATATCCAGCGAGCCGACTTCGAATACCTGAAGTCCAAGGTGGCCCCCGGCATGACGCCCAAGGTGACCATCCCGTCGCCGACGATGCTGCACTTTCGAGGCGGTCGAGCCGGCATCAGCCGCCAGGCCTATCCCGAACTCGACCCGGTCTTCTACGACGACGTGGCACGTGCCTATGGCGAGGAACTGCGTTCTCTCGCCGATGCCGGCTGCACCTATGTGCAGATGGATGACACCAATCTGGCCTACCTGTGTGACGAACGGATGCGCGAAGCGGCGCGCCAGCGTGGCGACGATCCCAACGAGTTGCCGCATCGCTATGCGCAATTCATCAACAAGGTGGTCGCCCACAAACCGGCGGGCATGACCCTGGCCATGCATCTGTGCCGCGGCAACTTCAAGAGCACTCATGCCGCAGCCGGCAATTACGAACCGGTTGCCGAAGCGCTGCTGTCGGAGATGAATCTGGATGCCTTTTTCCTCGAATACGACGACGACCGCTCGGGTGACTTCAAGCCACTGCGTTTTCTCGGCAAAGGAAAAATTGTCGTGCTCGGTCTGGTGACGACCAAGTTTGGCGAAATGGAAAGCAAGGACGCCCTCAAGCGTCGCATCGATGAGGCGGCACGGTATGCGCCGCTCGAGCAGCTTTGCCTGTCACCGCAGTGCGGCTTTTCCAGTACGGTTCACGGCAACAACATCGCGGTGCAAGCCCAGCGCGACAAGCTGGCGCTGGTGGTCGAAATCGCTCGGGAAGTGTGGGGCTGACGTCTAAAGCCAGGGAAACTCTCGTCGGCGACGCGCCTCGAACTGCGAAATCGCCTGCTCATGACCGAGCGTCAGGCTGATCTCGTCGACACCCTGCAACAGGCAGTCCCTGCGAAAGGCATCGATTTCAAAGGCATCGCTGCGACCATCCGGGCCAGTCACCGTCAGGCTGCGCAGGTCCACGCAAAGCTGGGTGCCAGGCGCGGCTTTCAGCAAACGCAGCAGATCGGCCACCCGGTCTTGCGGCAAGCGAATCGGCAGCACGCCGTTCTGGAAGCAGTTGTTGAAGAAGATATCGCCGAAACTCGGTGCGATAAAGGCCCGAAAGCCGTTATCGACCATCACCGTGACCGCATTTTCGCGCGACGACCCGCAACCAAAATTTCGATCGGCGACCATGATTCTTGCGCCGGCATAGGCAGCTCGATTGAGCACGAAGTCATCACGAGGCTGACCATTCGTGTCGTAGCGCAGGTCGTGAAACATGGCCCCCACCTGCTCGGTGCGAGACCGGCCGAGAAATCGCGCCGGGATGATCTGATCGGTGTCGACGTTGGCCAGCTCGACCGGTACCGCAATCGCTGTGACCGAAGTGAAGGCTTCCATGTCAGCGCTCCCCCGACATCAGACGGCGCACATCGGTCAGACGACCTGTGACCGCAGCGGCAGCCGCCATCGCCGGACTCAGAAGATGCGTGCGAACGCCGCGTCCCTGGCGCCCCACGAAATTACGGTTCGACGTCGATGCGATCCGCTGCCCCGGCAGACCGGTGTCGCCATTCATGCCGACGCACATCGAGCAGCCGGGCTCGCGCCACTGCAAGCCCGCTTCGCGAAAAATGCGATCCAGGCCTTCTGCTTCGGCCTGCCGCTTGACCAGTCCGGAGCCCGGAACGACCCATGACGGCACCACCGCTTTTCTGCCACGCAAGACCGCCGCGGCGGCACGCAGATCCTCGATCCTGCTGTTGGTACAGGAGCCGATGAAGACTCGGTCGACCGCAATGCCATCCATCGGCGTACCAGGCATAAGCCCCATGTACTCGAGCGACTGCTGCATTGCGCTGCGTTTGATCGCATCGGGTGCGTCAGCCGGATCAGGCACGCAATCGCCGATGGCCACCGCATCCTCAGGACTCGTGCCCCAGGTGAGCATTGGCGCAATTTGCGTGGCATCGATCGAGACTTCACGATCGAAGTGCGCCCCGACATCACTGGGAAGCGAATGCCAGTGCTTGAGCGCCTGGTCCCATGCCGAACCGCTCGGGGCAAGTGGGCGGCCCTGCAGATAGGCATAAGTCACATCGTCGGGCGCGACCATCCCTGCGCGGGCTCCGGCTTCAATCGACATATTGCAGACGGTGAGGCGGCCTTCGATGGACAGGCTGCGGATGGCGCTGCCCGCATATTCAATAACGTGCCCGACGCCACCGGCCGCACCGATTCTGGCGATGATCGCCAGCACGAGGTCTTTCGCAGTGATACCAGGCCCGGGCGTGCCCTCGAGGCTGATCCGCATGGCTTTCGGCTTGCGTTGCCACAGGCACTGGGTCGCCATCACATGCGTGACCTCGGACGAACCGATGCCGAATGCCAGCGCGCCCAGCGCGCCGTGCGTAGCGGTATGGGAGTCACCACACACCAGGGTCAGACCGGGCTGAGTCAGACCCTGCTCCGGACTGACCACATGGGCAATCCCCTGGCGCTCGTCATCAAGAAAGAAAAGCCGCACACCAGCCTGGCTGGTATTCGTTCGCAGTTGCTCGATCAGGCGCCGATGCTGCGGATCCTCGATGGCGGCCACATCCCGGCTCGCCGTCGAGTTGTAGTGATCCGGCGTTGCCAGCGCGAGCTCCGGACGGCGCAGCGCAATGCCGCGCGCCTGCAGCCGGGCAAAGCCTGCTGCCGAGCCATCGTGCATCAGGTGACGGTCGACATACAGCAGGTGATAACCGTCACCGCGGTCGACAACGACGTGGCTATGCCAGATCTTGTCGAAGAGGGTTCGTGACGCGACCATGCCGAGGCTTACTTTGCCGTGACTGCAGACGGCGCAGCGTGGCCGGGCACCGGCTCGAGCGGGTCGCGAAACGCGGTTCTGCGCTCATCCCACTGCGCGGACCCGAAGCGCGCGAAGGTTCTGGCGGGCGAGGACTCGACCTTCGGAGCCGGGTAGCGTCGGTCACGCTTGACCGCCTCCAGCGCGTCATCGCACGCGGTGATGATGCTGCCAAGCAGCAGGCCTGGCAGGATAGCAATCACGTAGCCCATGCTCTGCGCATCGTCGAGCGGCAGATCAGGGGTCTTGCCGCCGCGCACGACGTTGAGAAGGCAAGGGCCGCCGATCAGCTTCGGAATCGATGCCACCTCTTCAATGCTCTGGGGTGCTTCGAGAAACACGATGTCAGCGCCATTGGCAAGCGCCAGCCGTCCGCGTGCAACGGCTTCGTCAAGACCGAGGACGGCACGCGAATCGGTGCGCGCGATGATCACGAAATCCTTTGATTTGCGCGCAGCCGCCGCAGCACGAATCTTGGCGATATAGTCTTCGCGAGAGGTGACTTCCTTGCTGTCGAGATGGCCGCAGCGCTTGGGGAAAACCTGATCCTCAATATGGATCGCCGCGACTCCCGCACGCTCGAATTCCTGCACCGTGCGGAACACATTCAGCTCATTGCCATAACCGGTATCGGCGTCGCTGATAAGCGGAATCGAGATTGAATTCACGATCCGGGTCGCATTGGCAACCATCTCGGACATCGTAATCAGGCCATAGTCGGGGTAGCCCAGTGTCATCGACGTCCCGGCACCGGTCATATAGGCCGCCTGGAACCCTGCCCGATCGATGGCCCGCCCGGTGATGCCATCGATGGCGCCTGGGGCGACGATCATCTTGCCAGCGCGAAGGAGCGCGCGAAGGGACGCTGCATTAGACATGTTTTAACTCCGGCAAAGTGAGCAAGGCAGATCGGCCGGCCGGCCGATTAAGGGATCATTGCTGAATCGGAAAGCGACGAATGAGGTCGCGCCACTTGTCGGCATCTTCGCGCACGAGCGCGGAGAACTCGGCGGGCGTATTGCCAACCGGAACCCCCCCGATCGTTGCGAATGATTTACGCAGCCCCTCGTCCTTGAGGGCCTCACGCACGGCGGCTGAAATCGACTCGACAATCTCGGGTGGCGTCGCGAGCGGCGCGAACAACCCGTACCAGGTCTCTGATTCGAGCTGGGGAAACCCGGCCTCGGCCGCGGTGGGCACGTCCGGCAGCACCGGTGTGCGCGTCTTGCCGACCGACATGATCACCTTGAGCGCCTTTGAATTCATGTAGGGAATCACTGCGGTGTAGCCCATCAGCGCGATGCTCACACTGTTGCCGACAAGATCGGTGATCAGCTGACCGCCACCCTTGTAATTGACGACGATCAGCGAAGGAATATCGATGCCGAGCTGTTGAGCCCGCAGCCTCGCCCCGGCCTCGGTCGTCGCAAATGAACAGGGCTGAGCCGCCGTTTTGCAGTACTGCACCAGCTCGGTCATCGAATTTGCGGGAATCGCTGCATTGATGGCGATCACGCCACTGAGTTTGGCGAACGCGGACACCGGAACCAGCTGCTTGACCGGATCGACGCCTTTGAAACCGGGCAGATAGGCATTCAATACCAGTGAGGGAATCTGCACCAGCAGCGTGTAACCATCTGGCTTGGCATCAATCGCCTTGCGCGTTCCGACCAGACCATCAGCACCGGCGTGGTTTTCGACATTCACCGGTTGCCCCCAGAGCCGCTGCAGCTCCTTGGCGAGGAAGCGTCCTACTGCATCGTTGCCGCCCCCCGGGCTGTACGGAACGATGATGGTGACCGGCTTGGTCGGCTTCCAGGCCGTCTGCGCAGCCGCCCAAGGCGCCAACGCCAAGCCAAGGAGCAGTGTCGCCATGCCAACCCAGCGCCTGGCGGCGTGAGGGCGCTTGCGAAGCGGTGTCATAAGTCGTCTCCGCTCGGTCAGTCGCCTGGAGTGAAGCGCGCTGCCGAGCTAATCAGTCATCTTCCAGTGGTGATGCTGACAGTACCTTCTGGCGATGCCTTTTGCAATTTTCGTGGCCAGAGATTGCCCTCTGCACTGCAAGGCGCCATAAACAGCGCCCTCATGGCACTTGCCGGGAGAATCGAGCCCTAACTGCCTTCGATCGCCCCGGGCTCGATCAGGCTCAGTTCGATCCGCCGCGATTACCGGGCAATGCCGCCGGTGCGGCACCACCGGTATTGGGCGTCACGCCAAGCTGCTTGGCCATGGCTGCCTCAAGGGCGGACAGCTTGGGCTCGACCTGCGCACGCGTGTCGTTCACCAGCTTTTCGGACAAGGCCCGCTGAATATTCGGCGACAGATCCTGAAAGCGCTTGATCACCGGGGACTCGAGCCAGCCGATTAGCTGCTTGAGTTCGTCTTCATTGAAATTCTTGTCGAGCTCCGGCCCGATGATCGTCGGCGCGATCTTGACCGCCCGATCACGCAGCAGAGGACCCACATCATCGACATACTTTTTCAGCTCGGCATCGATGTTCTTGACCGCGGCGTCGCGCTTGTCGGCAGGAACGTTCTGAATGATCTGACGCGCCTGCATGACCAGCTGGATCGCGGGCTGTTCGCCCATGTTGCGAGCCATCGCCTCGACGCCCGGCTGCTGCAGCAGGACGATCCTGTCGATGAGCTCTTTTTTCGATTGAGCCACGGCAGGCGCGGTCACCACGCCAAGAAGAATGAATGCGGCAGCAAGGGTGCGAATCGGTGTTTTCATCGTAAATTGATCCTGGGTCCGGTAGGGAAGCCCGACAGTTGCGATGCGCAAGATTACCTCACACACCAAATCGACAGGATGACGTCGCGATGAACAACGAGCACACCACCCGCGCCTTGAAGGAAGCACTCGCATCGATTCGGTGAAGAGGTGACGATACCGGCAGGACTCGAAGGCCTTGAACAGCTTCTTGCGATCGCAATCCAGGCGACTCACCGGGCATGGGCCGCGCGAGCGGTCGATGCCGATCTGGTGAGGCTGCTTGCAACCTGCGCGCTGAGCGCACCCACGAAAAGCGATCTGCAGCAGGCCGCTGGTGCAGTCAAGCCGGCGCCCTGCAGAATCACCCGGCGCGCAGACCTGGTCCGATGAACGCGCAAAACAGTACGCATCGTCGCAGCGCCCGGATTGGGGGCACTTTGTGCGCATCCAGAAGTTCGACCTCTCCTGATTCAACCGGGTTCACAAACAGGACAAATGCTCAGAACCGTGTGCCCAGAATGAACTTCACCACCCAGCGGTCGGAGTTTTCGTTGAGCCCGCGCCCGATGCCAGCGTTCAGATCAAAACCGGCGATCTCGGTATCGACAACCGCATAGAGCATCTTGCTGTTGTTGCTGAGCGAGTCGAGATTGGTCCAGGGCCCGAGCTGGTTATAGCTTTCGATGCCGACCTGAGTCTTGCCATTCAGTGCATGGCTGATCTTGACATCGAGCGCCGCCGTCATCGGGCCGTAGCCGGGATTCAGGGGGGCATCGGCATTCAGATTGAGACCAAGCGTCCAGGGTCCGCTGTGGGTACCCAGAATGCCTTTCAACTGCGCATTCCAAGGGTTGGGCGCCACGCGAAGCGCCTGATCGCCCACCTCGAGATTGAGTCCCCAGAACGGGCCTTCGTCCTCATGGGGGGCGATGTATTTCAATCGGACCTTGGCGCCGTCACCGGTCCAGCCGAATTCGGCACTGTGGGTCGTCAGCAGGTAGATGCCGAGCTCGAGCGTGTCGGTCAGCCCGATATTCAATTCGGGGGTCAGGCGATAGACATGATTCGGTGGCTGTTCCCCGGCGTAGAGCGGCGTCGATCGGCCCGAAATGACATAGTTGTTGTGCCAGTCGACGCTGAGTTGCCCGGGTCCTTCCTTGTCGTCCAGATAGACCTGGATTTCTTCCGAGGCAGCCAAGGCCGAGCCGGCCGTTGTGCAACAGGCCAAAACCAGACACGCCGACAGGCGCGTCGAGACCCCACCACGCTTCATCACATCAAGGACCCATTCAGGCGGCCAGTTCGAGAATCGCGATCACCTCCTCGATACCGGTGATCGGCCGCGGATTATCCCGCAGGTTCACATAGACCAGAGCGCGCTTCGCGATATCGGTGAAATGTTCGCGGCCGACGCCCACGGCACGAAGCGACCCCGGAAGCCCGAGCCGCGCGACCAACGATGCCACCAGATCGGCCGCCGGCACATCAGGCTGACCGACTGATTCGGACAGCAGGCGTTGCCGATCGGCGTTGACCGCGGCGTTCCATCGCAGGACCGCCGGCAGCATCACACAGGAAGTATGCCCGTGGGCAATATCGAAGGTCGCGCCCAGGGCGTAGCCGATGCCGTGGCTGGCACCGGTCCTGGCGCCGGCCACTGAGCCCGCAATCGCCTGCCACATCCCGAACTGCGCCTGCAGGCGCGCATCGAGATCGGTCGGGTCAGCCTGAATCGCCGGCAATGACCGGGCAAGCAGACGCCAGCCCTGCAGCGAGAGCGGTTCGGTGGCCGGATTGGCCTTGGGCGAACAGAAAGACTCGACCGCATGGTCGACCGCACGAATCGCGGTGTTGAAGAGCAGATCGGGCGGCGTGTCGAGCGTGGCCTGTGGATCGAGGATGGCGGTCACCGGCACCATCAGGCGATGGCTGTAGGACTGCTTGGTGTGTGTCTGCGACTCGGTGACCCCGGCGTTCGGCGTGAACTCGGAGGCCGACAGTGTCGTCGAGACCGCCAGCATCCTGATGGCGCCGATCGGCGCCTCGACCGGGCGGGCCTCGCCTGGCGGCTGATTGTTTCGATAGGGCGCCATGTCGGCAGGCGCATCGAGCCCCATCCAGATCGCCATCAGCATCGCCTTGGTGGCATCGATCACCGAACCGCCACCGACCGCCACCAGCAGATCAGCACCGGCCTCACGTGCGGCCAACGCGCCGTCGATCACATCCTCGCGCGGACTGTGCGCCCGGATGCGCGACCAGGTGCCGCAGTGACGATCGCCCAGGGCCCGGCGGATACGCTGCAATGGCCCGTCCTCGAGTTGGCCGAGGGTGCGCCCCGAGGTCAGGAAGACCCGACGCGCGCCCAGTCGCTCGACCTGCTCCAAGACCGCCTGCTCGGCGGGCCGGCCAAAGACCACCTGCTCCTGAGCCTGCATGAAAAATGTGCCGCAGGGCAGCTGCTTGAGATCGGTGGTCATGGTCAGCCCTTCGAGACGGCAATCACGCCGCGCTGCGCGAGTCCGGCAATCTGTGCCGCGTCATAGCCGCACTCGCCGAGCACCTCGGCGGTATGCTGGCCCACGGTGGGTGCGGTCGCCGCCGGCGTACCGTCCTCAAAACGCCTGATCCCGGGCAGATTGGCCACCGGCACGGTGCGTGTCAGGCCCGGCTGGGACAGCCACGAAAAAAGCCCGGTCTCAATTGCCTGCGGCTCCTTGACGAAGTCGGCATAGCGATTGACGCGCTCGTGCATGACGTTGGCCTTCGCAAGCCGTTGTGACCAGTGCGCGGTGGTTTGCGTGATGAGCAAGGATCTGAGCAGGCTCATGAGTTCCTCGTCCTGCGCATGCCGATCGGCGACCTTCTTGAATCGCTCCTGCGCGGCCAGATCGGGCCGATCGATCGCCTCGCACAACGCGAACCAGTCACGGTCGTGAATGGTCGTCACCGACATCCAGCCATCTGCGGTACGGAAGATGCCCGCCGGCGAGCCGCCCGGGCGAACCACGCCGCCTTCGAGCAGCGACGACATCATCCGGATCGCCTGCATGCCGGCCGCGCCTTGCATCAGACTCGAATCGAGGTATCGGCCGCGCGGCTCGTCACGGCGCGCGTACAGCGCCGACGACATTGCCTGGAAGGAATAGAGCGCGGTGACCATGTCGACCGGAATCGTCGGCACGCGATGCGGAATGCCGTCTTCGCCGTGGTTCTCGCCGGTCAGGCCGGAAAATGCCTGCAGCACCGGGTCCATGGCAGGCCGCCCGACGAGCGGTCCGCTCTGGCCGAATCCCGAAATTGACAGGTAGACGATTCGCGGCTCGCGCGCGCTGACCGCTTCGTAATCGAAGCCCAGTCGCTTGATCACGCCCGGGCGGAACCCTTCGATGAACACATCCGCGCCTTCGATCAGACGCCACAACACCGCCTTGCCCTCTTCATTCTTGAGGTCGATGGCCACGCTGCGCTTGCCGAGATTGCCGATGATCGAAAACGCCGAATGGTCGCCATATCGGACACCGAGCACGCGACTCCAGTCGCCATCCCCCGGCCCCTCGACCTTGATGACCTGCGCGCCCTGCTGGGCAAGCAGCATGGCGCAATAGGGTCCTGCAATGCCCTGGCTGAGGTCGATGACCTTCAGACCGGCAAAGGGGGCGTCATAGCTCATTGTCGTCTCCTGATGTCGTCATTTCGTACTTATGCCTGCGACTATACTTGCCCCGCCCAGAACCCGAGGAGACACGCCATGGCGAGCATCAAACGAATCGACCACGTGGCCATCGCAGTGCGCGATGCCGATCAGGCGACCGAGCAGTACACGAAGCTTCTCAACGCGGTCCATATCCGAACCGAAGTCCTGCGCGAGAAGGCCGGCATGGTGAAGGTCGCCTACATGCAGATCGGCGAAAACGTCCTGTCGCTGGTGCAGTCGCTCGAAGCAGACGGCTTCATCAACCAGCATATCGACAAGCATGGCGAAGGTCTGCATCACATGGGACTGGAAGTCGACAACCTCGCCGAGTTCATCAGTGAAGTCGAAGGCAAGGGCTACAGGATTCCCTTGCGCGACGAGTTCAGCAACCGCAGCGAAGTGGTCCTGCGCCCGCGCGATGCCTCGGGCGTGGTGCTGCAGGTGCTTGAGTGGAAAGGCGGCAGCGATGCCACGATCGAGGACCGCATTGACCGCATCAACAAGCTGCAGAACCAGCCCGAATAAGTCGGGCCAGACCAGGGTAAATACCACTTCGCGACCCCTAAGGCGCACTCGGAGGCGCACTCTGAGGCGCCTTCAGCAACACCTCGATTCGGGCTTCACCACTCGACGGACGGCGATTGCCGACGAGCGGCCGGTGAAGCCCTCATAAGCGTTAACTAATTCCTTCATATTGATCGCAGGGCTCAGCGCCACCGATCAATCGGCGTGAGTCATGCAGCGTCTTCGCACACTCAACCAATAAAGGGATTGGCATGGCCAGCAACCTCACGCTCAACGTCAACGGAGTCAATCGAACGGTATCGGTCAGCAGCCCGGACATGCCCCTGCTGTGGGTGCTGCGCGACCTCATCGGGCTGACCGGGACCAAGTACGGCTGCGGCATCGAAGTCTGCGGCGCGTGCACTGTGCTGGTCGACAATCAGCGCGAACATTCCTGCGTGTTGAATGTCTCGTCGGCCGTCGGCAAGAAGATCGTGACGGTCGAGGGCCTGTCGGCCGACGCCGACGGACAGAAGGCCCAGAAAGCCTGGGTCGACAACCAGGTGCCGCAGTGCGGCTACTGCCAGCCCGGCATGCTCATGGCCTGCACCGGCGCCAT
>CAIKZV010000495.1 GCA_903831925.1 uncultured Burkholderiales bacterium | reverse complement strand
GCGGGTGCTGCTGCCGCATGTGATCTGCCCGATGGAATACTTCCTGGGCAATCAGCACGACTGGGCCACGCTGGCTGCGCACACCCGGCTGTTCGTGAGTTTTGGCGGCGCGCCGATCAAGAACTCGCAGGTCGGCGCGGGCGGCGCCTCCGAGCATTACCTTGAGGACGGCATGGCAAAGCTCGCGCAAGCGGGTTGTCGCTTCGTCAACTTCAGCCCGGTGGGGGCCGACCTTCAGGCACCGGCCGATTCACTCGAATGGATCGCGATTCGCCCGGGCACCGATACCGCGGTCATGCTGGCGCTGGCTTGCGAGATCGTGCGCACCGACCGCCACGACCGCGCATTTCTGGCCAGCCATTGTGTGGGCTTCGAGCGCTGGCAGGCCTATCTGCTCGGGCAGACCGATGGTGTCGTGAAAGATGCCGAGTGGGCCGCACCGATTGCCGGTGTCCCGGCGCAGCGTCTTCGCGATCTGGCAGGCGAACTTGCCGCAAATCGCAGCCTGATCAATGTCGCCTGGGGATTGCAGCGTGCCGATCATGGCGAGCAGCCCTTCTGGGCGGCGGTGGGTCTGGCCTCGGTGCTCGGGCAGATCGGACTGCCGGGGGGCGGTGTCTCGCTCGCCTATGGTCCGACCAACAATATCGGCAGCCCTTATCGCCTGCTGCCCGGGCCGACCCTGCCGCAGGGCCGCAATGCGGTCGAGGCCTTCATACCGGTGGCCCGGATCACCGACATGCTGCTCACACC
This sequence comes from uncultured Burkholderiales bacterium, assembly GCA_903831925.1. Classification (GTDB taxonomy): domain Bacteria; phylum Pseudomonadota; class Gammaproteobacteria; order Burkholderiales; family Burkholderiaceae_E; genus UBA4615. The sequence goes on along the minus strand of CAIKZV010000495.1, from coordinate 3,088 downwards.
CGGCGGCGAATTCGACTACAACGGGCAGCGTCGCCGCTATCCCGATATCCGGCTGGTGTATTGGGCCGGCGGCAATCCCTTTCATCATCATCAGGATCTGCACCGGCTTGCGCGTGCCTGGCAGCGCCCGGAGACCATCGTGGTCCATGAGCAGTTCTGGAACGCACACTCGAAGATGGCCGACATCGTGCTGCCTGCCACCTCGACGCTCGAGCGCGACGACATCGGCCATGCCACGCGCGACCCATTGATGATCGCGATGCGCCGGGTCTGTGAGCCGCCGGGTGAGGCGCGCGACGACTATGCGATTTTTGCCGACATCGCGCAGCGCTTGGGTTGCGCCGACGTCTTCACCGAAGGCCGCAGCGTGCACGAGTGGCTTGAGCATCTGTACACCGGGTCGGTGGCGCAGTGCGCCAAAGCCGGTGTCGAGTTGCCCGACTTTGCGAGCTTCTGGCAGGGCGGCGGCGTGCGCTTTCCGGCCAATGAGCATCCGGTGGTGGCCTTTGCCGAGTTTCGCGCCGATCCGCTCGCCCATCCGCTGGCCACACCAAGCGGACGCATCGAACTCTTCTCCGAGCGCATCGACCGCTTCGGCTATGCCGATTGCCCGGGCCATCCGGTCTGGTTCGAGCCGGTCGAATGGCTTGGCTCGCCGCTGGCTGCGCGTTATCCGCTGCACATGCTGTCCGACCAGCCACACACAAAGCTGCACAGCCAGCTCGATCACTCGGCGCTCAGTGCCGCCAACAAGGTGGCCGGTCGCGAGCCGATGGCGATTCATCCGACTGACGCCGCGAGCCGGGGCATTGCTGACGGCGATCTGGTGCGGGTCTTCAACGACCGAGGCGCGTGCCTGGCGGGGGCAAGGCTCGATGCGCGCCTGCTGCCGGGTGTGGTGCGGCTGTCGACCGGTGCCTGGTGGGATCCGCAGGTGCCGGGCGACGCCAGCTCGCTCGACCTTCACGGCAACCCGAATACCCTGACGCGCGATGCCGGCGCATCGATGCTGTCGCAGGGCTGCAGTGCGCAAAGCTGCCTGGTTCAGATCGAGCGGCATCTCGGCGAGGCGCCGCCCACGCAGGCTTTCAGCCTGCCGCGATTCGAGCGCCGCTGAGTCATCACGAATCTGAGCCAGGCAATAAACATCAACCATCAATCATCACAAGGTCGAGACCTCACCATGAGCAGCGCATTCAAAGGCAAGATCGGCCGCACGGTCGCCGACTCCCAACCCTTCTGGCCCGAGATGCCGATGCCCCGAAAGGGCGCACCGAATGTCGTCGTGGTCCTGCTCGACGACGCCGGCTTTTCCCACTTCGGCTGCTATGGATCGACGATCGATACGCCGAATATCGACAAGCTCGCCGCCGGCGGCTTGCGCTATTCCAACTTTCACACCACCGCGCTGTGCTCACCGACGCGCGCAGCCCTGCTCACCGGGCGCAATCATCATTCGGTCGGCATGCGTGGCCTGTCGAACTGGAACACCGGCTATCCCAACTGCACCGGCACGGTTGCGCGCAGCGCTGCCACGCTTGCCGAAATGCTGCGCCCGGCCGGCTATGCCACGTTTGCGGTCGGCAAATGGCACCTCACGCCGATGGAAGAGACCTCGCCAGCCGGACCCTACGATCAGTGGCCGCTCGGTCGCGGCTTCGATCGCTTCTATGGCTTTCAGCAGGGCGAGACCGACCAGTTCGTGCCCGAGCTCTACTACGACAATCACTCGGTCGACCAGCCAAAGAGCCCGGAAGACGGCTATCACCTCACCGAAGACCTGGTCGATCACGCAATCGGTTTCGTGCGCGACCAGAAGTCGCTGATCCCGGAAAAACCTTTTTTTCTCTACCTCGCCTTTGGTGCGACCCACTCGCCGCATCAGGCGCCGCCCGAGTACATCGCCAAGTACCGCGGCCGCTTCGATGCCGGCTGGGACGCGATCCGCGAGCAGTGGCTCGCACGCCAGAAACAGATGGGCATCGTGCCGGCCGATACCGAACTTGCGCCGCGCAATCCTGGCGTCAAGCCCTGGGCTGACCTGAGCGTGCCCGAGCAGACGCTAGCATTGCGCCTGCAGGAGGCCTTTGCCGGGTTCCTTGATCACACCGATCACCACATCGGTCGGGTGGCGTCATTCCTGCAGGCCATCGGTGAGCTCGACCACACCGTGTTTCTGGTGATGTCGGACAACGGTGCGAGCCAGGAAGGCGGCCCGATGGGCGTGATCGACTCGATGCGCTACTACAACGGCATTCCGGCCACCATCGAAGAGTCGATGGCCCGCCTCGATGATATCGGCGGCCCGAATTCGCACAGCAACTATCCCTGGGGCTGGGCGCAGGCCGGCAACACGCCGGGCAAGCGCTACAAGCAGAACACCCATGGCGGCGGTGTGCGCGATCCGCTGGTGGTGCATTGGCCGGCCGGCATTGCCGATCGCGGCGGCGTGCGGACCCAGTTCCATCATGTCACCGACATCACGCCGACCCTGCTCGAGATCATCGGTGTGACGCCGCCCGACTCGGTCAACGGCGTGGCGCAGCAGCCGATTCACGGCACCAGCCTGGCCTACAGTTTTGCTGCCGAGGCCCGCAACGAGCCGACCCGCAAGCCGGTCCAGTATTTCGAGATGTTCGGCCACCGCGGCATCTGGGCGGGCGGCTGGAAGGCGGTTGCTTTTCACAAGAGCGGAACGTCCTACGACAACGATCCGTGGGAGCTCTATCACCTGGAAACCGACTTCTCCGAGAGCAAGGATCTGGCGCTCGAGAAGCCCGAAAAACTGCGCGAGATGATCGAGCTGTGGTGGGCCGAAGCCGGTCGAAACGGCGTGTTGCCGCTCGATGATCGCGGCCCCGAACTGTGGCGCCCGACGCCGCGCATCTTCAATCCGCGCAATCGGCGCCGCTTCGTGTTTCATCCGCCGGTGAGCTACCTCAACTCCGATATCGCCCCGCCGCTTGGCAATCGCAGCTTCACGATCACCGCGTCGATCGATCGGGCCACCGCGACCACGCAGGGCTGTCTTCTGGCCTATGGCAAGCAGACCAGTGGACTGGCGCTCTATGTGCTGGGTGATCGGCTG
>CAIKZV010000494.1 GCA_903831925.1 uncultured Burkholderiales bacterium | reverse complement strand
GCAGGGAAAAGCGGCGCAGGCGCTCACCGCGGCCTTCACCTCGTCGTTTGTGGGCGCGCTCTTCGCGGTCCTGCTGATCACCTTCCTCGCGCCGGTGCTGGCCCGATTTGCGCTGAAATTCGGTCCACCCGAATTCTTTGCGGTCCAGCTGCTCACCTTCTGCAGTTTCGTGGGCATGAGCAAGGAAGCGCCCGCCAAGACCCTTGCCGCGATGATGCTGGGCTTTGCGCTGGCAGCGGTCGGCATGGATTCGGTCACCGGCCAGCTGCGCATGACTTATGGCGTGCCCGACCTGCTCAAGGGCTTCGATTTCCTGATCGCGGTGATTGGTCTGTTCGGTATCGGCGAGATCCTGCTCACCATGGAAGAGGGGCTGGCCTTCAAAGGCAAGAGCGCCAAGATCAGCGTCAAGGTGGTCTGGCAGACCTGGGGCGAGTTGCTCAAGCACTGGCCGCTCTTTCTGCGTTCGATGGCCATCGGCTGCTGGATGGGCATCACGCCGGGCGGTGCCACACCGGCGTCCTTCATGAGCTACGGCATGGCGCGGCGAATCTCGCGCGATCCGTCCAGCTTCGGCAAGGGGCGCATCGAAGGCGTGGTCGCGCCTGAGACGGCAGCGCATGCGGCCGGCACCTCGGCGCTGCTGCCGATGCTCACCCTCGGCATTCCGGGATCGCCCACCGCGGCGGTGCTGCTCGGTGGCCTGCTGATCTGGGGCCTGCAGCCCGGTCCGATGCTGTTCGTCGAGCAGAAGGATTTCGTCTGGGGCCTGATCGCCTCGATGTATCTCGGCAATCTGGTCGGGCTGATCGTGGTGCTCACCACCGTGCCCTGGTGGGCGGCCATCCTGCGCATACCGTTTGCGGTGATTGCGCCGGTGATCATCGCCATCTGCGCGGTCGGTGCCTACACCGTTCACTCGTCGATGTTCGATGTCGCGCTGATGCTGGTCTTCGGCCTGGTGGGTTATCTCTTCAAGAAGCTCAGCTATCCGCTTGCGCCGCTGGTGCTGGCACTGGTGCTGGGTGACATGGCCGAGGCGAGTTTCCGCCAGTCGATGCTGCTGTCGCAGGGCAACCTGTCGGTGTTCTGGTCGAATCCGCTGGTGGGAACGCTCACCGGCGTTGCGCTGCTGATGCTGGTGTGGCCGGTGCTGTCGTCTTTGCTGGGCGGTGGCGCGGCCGGTACCGCGCGTCGTCTGGGTCTGGGAGTCAAGCGTTGAAAATTGCCGTTGTCGGCGCAGGGGCCATTGGTGGCTACCTGGGCGCCAAGCTCGCCATTGCCGGTGAAGAGGTCACCTTCATCGCCCGCAATCGCAACCTCGAGGCGATCAATGCCAACGGGTTTCGCCTGATCCTCGAAGACGGTTCGCAGGCCCATGCGCCGACCGCACGCGCGGTGCAAAAGCCGGCCGATGCCGGTCCTCAGGATGTCGTGCTGCTGACGGTCAAGGCCCATCAGGTGGCTGACCTGCTGCCCGATCTGCGTGGCCTCTTCGGTCCGCAGACCATGGTGGTCACCATGATCAACGGCTTGCCCTGGTGGTATTTCCAGCGCCTGGGCGGCGCCTGGGAGGGCAAGGTGCTCGAGAGCGTCGACCCGGGTGGGCGCATTGCCGCGCAAATCGAGCCAGAGCGCATCATCGGCAGTGTGGTCTATCCGGCCAGCGAACTGGTCGCGCCGGGTGTGGTACGGGTGATCGAAGGCAATCGCTTCACGCTGGGCGAACTCGACGGCAGCCGCAGCGAGCGCATCGATGGCCTGTCGCAGGCCATGATCCGCGCGGGCTTCAAGTCGCCGGTGTCCAAGGACATCCGCAGTGAGATCTGGGTCAAGCTCTGGGGCAATCTGAGTTTCAATCCGATCTCGGCGCTCACCCATGCGACGCTGGTCGATATCTGTCAGTTCGCGCCGACCCGCGCCCTGGCGGCGGCGATGATGACCGAAGCCCAGGCCATCGGTGAAAAGCTTGGCGTCGAATTCAAGGTCTCGCTCGACAAGCGCATCGCCGGCGCCGAGGCGGTCGGCGCGCACAAGACCTCGATGCTGCAGGATGTCGAGCATGGTCGCGCGATCGAACTCGAAGCCCTGGTCGGCTCTGTGGTCGAGCTTGGCCGCATTACCGCGACGCCCACACCGACGATTGACGCGGTGTATGCGCTGGCCAGTCTGCTGGCCCGAACGCTGGCGGTTCAGCGGGGCAAGCTCGCGGTTTCACCGATCGACTGAGCGGCGATCATCGATCGCCTGCCCGCATAAAAATCAAGGAGACCCACCATGACGCAGACCACCGCGACGCCAAACACCGATAAGCCGATCGCCAAGCCGGTTGCCGCCGCCACCATCATGCTGCTGCGCGACGGCCCTCAGGGGCTGGAGGTCTTCATGGTCGTGCGCCACCATCAGATCGATTTCGCCTCGGGTGCACTCGTCTTTCCGGGCGGCAAGGTCGATCCGCAGGACTCAGACCAGCGCGTGGTCAGTCGACTCGCTGCCTACGAGAAGCAGACCACCGAGCAGTCGGTGCTGCGTGCTGCGGCCATCCGCGAGGTCTTCGAGGAGTCGGGCATCCTGCTGGCCAGGCGGCGCAGCGGCACGCCGATTGCCGCCGCCGAGATTCCGGATGCCTGGCGTGCCGGGCTCAATGCCCAGTCGCTGACACTAGGCGATCTGGTCGACGAGGGCGATCTGCATCTGGCCTGCGACGACCTTGAGCATTTTGCGCACTGGATCACGCCCGAGATGATGCCCAAGCGATTCGACACGCACTTCTACCTGGCGCGTGGCCCGCACGATCAGGTGGCCGGCCATGATGGTCATGAGAATGTCGACTCGATCTGGATCCGGCCGCAACAGGTGGTCGAGGACGCTGCCAGCAAGACCCGCACGGTGATCTTCCCGACCCTGTGCAATGTCATTCGACTGGCGCAGTACGACAGTGTCGAGGCGGCCTTTGTCGGCACAAAGCAGTCGAGAGTCGTGCCGATCACGCCCTGGATGGAAAAGCGAGAGGACGGTCGCTATGTCTGCATCCCGAAGGATGCAGGCTATACGCTCACCGAGCAGAAGTCGGGCGATCGGCCGGCGTAGGGGGGCGCAGCCTGAATCAGCCGGCTGCCACCCCATACACATTCGACAGCGTGCCGATCCCTTCGATTGTCACCTCCACCTTCGCACCGGGCTTCATCGGGAGCACGCCGAGCGAGGTGCCGCACAGAATCACATCGCCGGCTTCGAGCGTGACATCGTGTGAAAGGCGTGCCACCAGTTCTTCCGGCGAAAAGAACATGTCCGACAGGGGATAGTTCTGGCGTTCACGCCCATCTACCGTGGTTTTGACATTGCCGGCGGCAGGATCGAAGTCGGTGTCGATGACCGGGCCGAACACACCGAATCCATCAAAGCCCTTGGCCCGCGACCACTGCGGGAATGACGGGTCACGCTGCAGCAGTTCGATCGCGGTGACATCGTTGGCGCAGCTGTAGCCGAGGATGGATGCCTTGGCCTGGCTTGCATCAATGGCCCGGGTGCGTCGGCTGATGATGATTGCCAGCTCGCCTTCATAGGCGACCCGCCCGTCATAGCCCGAAGGCAAGGGAATCGGCTGCTGGTGAGCCGCGAAACTGTTGGGTGACTTCAGGAACCACAGCGGCTCGGCAGGCTTGGTCCAGCCGTTCTTGGCGGCCGAGGCTGCGAAGTTGTTCCACAGCGCCAACATCTTGCCCGGCTGGCAGGGCGCCAGCCACTCGAGGCTTGCCAGCGGCAGGCGCCGACCGTTTGCGCGGTACTCGCCAAAGGGTGATCCGTCGACCAGCACGGCCTCATCGCCTTCGATCCATCCCCATGTGTCAGCGCCGCTATCGCGGCAACGCAGCCATTTCATCGACCCGATCTCCCTGCGCCGACGCGGCGCGATCAGGCTCGATTCTAGCGCTGCGCCCGAATCAGGCTCAGAAGCGGATCGCTGGGGGAGGCGATTGAGGCGCTGCCGCGCGGGGCGGCTGGATCAGACTTCTCGGCTCGATGATGCCTGGCATGGCCTCGGTCGCGGCGGCGTTGCCTGCCGCAGCCGGGCTGGCCGCGTTGTCACTTGGGCGTGAGGCTGTCGCGGTGTTGGGGGCTGGCGCCATGCTCTGGGCCGGCGGATTGCGATAGCCGGCAGGCAGCATCGATTTGGGCGGATAGCCGGCCGCGTCGAGCAGGCTGTCCCACTGGCTCGATTCGAACCCGGTGTTTCGCTCGCGCCCGACGCTCAGGGTCGGGAACCTCACTTCACTGAAGCCGGCTGCGCGAAAGGCATCGGCATCGGCCGCCGTCTTGACGGTCTTCTCAGTAAACGGGATGCCGCGGGCATTGAGAAAGCTGCGCGCCTGCTGCCCCGGCGAGCAATCGCTGGTTGTATCGCACCCGACCGGATATTTCGCGGCAATCGGTGCTAGGCCAGCCAGGTTCGATCGGCTGTCAGTCCTGGCCAGCGGCGGGCCGGCGATC
>CAIKZV010000493.1 GCA_903831925.1 uncultured Burkholderiales bacterium | reverse complement strand
CTGCGCGGCCTCGGCATCGCGTGCCCAGCGGGCCAGGTAATAGGTGGGAAAGCTTGCGTCGCAGATCATCCCGTAGTGCGCTCCGCCATCGGCCAGGCCCACGACCGTGTCGGGATGATCGAGCATTTCGCGCACTGCCAGCAGATTGCCGTCGCGATAGTTGGCACCAGGCTGATAGAAGATCGACTTGCCGTCGTTGGCGATCAGCAGGTCATAGGAAAATTCTTCGACTGATTTGCCGGCGGCGGCTGCCAGCCGGTCGATGCGATCGGCGATCTGCGGCTCGTAATTGGCCTCAGTCTCCCAGGCATAGCAGTACTGAAAGCCGCGCACCGTCTTGATGTTGACCGGGTTGGTGTCTTCGGGCTGCTCGCTGAGCAGCTGCTCACGGAACATCGGGACTTTCATCCGCTCCAGGCGCTGCGCCAGCGGCAGGCGGCTGATCGCCTTGTAGCTCGGGTGATAGGCGAAGGGGTGAAAGCTCAGTTCAAGCCCGTAGAGCATGCCGACCGGGCGCGGTGCGATCTGGGCGCGCATCGGCAGTCCGTCCTTTGTGGCTTGCGACAGGGCAGCGAGCGACTTGCGCCAGGCATCCGGGTCGCCTGCCGGCATCTGGATCAGCGAATACGACAGCGGCTGGCCGCAGCGCTCGGCAATGCGACGCATCACGCCGAACTCATGGTCGGCATCGCCCATCGGTGCCGGGATGATCTGGAAGACGCCGCTGCCGGCATCCTTCAGCCCCTCGGCCAGGGCCCCGAGTTCGTCTTCTTCCGAGAAGAGGCTGGGGGCGAGTTCGCCGGCCTTGGTCCGGTGCAGCATGTTGCGCGAGGTGGTCACGCCCAAGGCGCCGGCTTTGATGGCTTCGGTGGTGAGGCGGCGCATGGTCGCCAGGTCCTGTGCGGTGGGCGGCTCCTGCGTGGCGGCGCGCTCGCCCATCACATAGACCCGCAGCGCCGAGTGCGGCAGTTGCGCGGCGATGTCGATGTCGAACTGGCGCGCATCGAGTGCATCGAGATATTCGGGGAAGGTTTCCCAGTTCCAGGGCAGGCCTTCGATCATGACCACCTCGGGCACGTCTTCCACACCTTCCATGAGCTTGACCAGGATCTCGCGCTGATCGGGCTTGCAGGGCGCAAAACCGACGCCGCAATTGCCCATGACCACCGAGGTCACGCCGTGGCCGGAAGACGGCGCAAGCCGATGCTCCCAGGTGGCCTGTCCGTCGAAGTGGGTGTGAACGTCGACAAAGCCCGGGGTCACCAGCAGGCCCTTGGCATTGATTTCTTCGCCGGCTGTGCCGCTGATCGCGCCGATGGCGACAATGCGTCCGTCTTTGACGGCGATGTCGGTGACGCGCGGTTCGCTGCCAAGGCCGTCGTGGACGGTGCCGCCGCGGATGATCAGATCGAAGTCGGTCATGAGTGTCTCCCCCGTGTGGGTGCTGTGCTTGTCGACGGCATATTGTGCCGATGCCCGCCAGTTTAAGCCGTGGCAAGCGGCGAAGGTTGATTCTCGAACTGATCCGACCACCTCGTTCGTACCGTAATACCGCTTGAAGGCTGATCGTTCGGCCCTTGATCGTCTAGAGACCAGGGTGTTCGTTGCCACCGATCCTTGCCCGAAGTTCCTCATCGCTCAGTCCATCCACCTCGACCCGCTTGATCCGCCCGCGCATCCCCGACTCGATGCGAATCGCCGCCCTCGGCACACCGCACAGCTCAGCCAGAAACCCGATCAGCGCCTTGTTGGCTGCGCCGTCGACCGGCGGGGCTTTGAGTCTGATCTTCGGCTTGCCGTCATGGGTGCCGACCAGCTCGGTCTGACTGGCGCCGGGCTGGACGTAGAGAAGGATGCTGGCCATAGGCGTGATCGAGAAAGGGCGATTGAGTCGTTGTTACTCGGGGCAAGGACCGACCGCTTCTGTGATGAAAGCTTTTCGAGTTTTCTTGTCGCCACACCACCGGTTTCTGAACGCGGTCTCATCAATTCTGCAGAGGACAGGCGCCTAAGTCGCCACGCAGAATTGACTTAGGGTCGGCATCGATCTGGCGGGGAGAAGGCTAGGGAATTCCAGTGAAAAAACGGCGAATCCATGTTGGTCATTGGCTGCTTGGAACTGCGGTCCGGTGCGATGGGCGGGCTGGTGACGGACATCACGAATCGTAAAGGAGCGAGAAGATGAAGCGAATAGTGGCGATTGTCGGTGTGGTACTGGGGTTGATGACATGTGGTGCGCAAGCGGCCGTGGTGTACAACAACGGCGCCGCAGCTTCCAATTCATATAGGTGCGCCGAGGATAGCGGCGCATGCTCCGGGACATGGACTGTATTCGATGATTTCACGCTCAGCAGCGCCACAACCATCACCGATATCAAATGGACGGCATATCTTTATGGGGGCCTCGGCGACTACAACGGTGCAAGGGCCTGGGTCTACAGTGCCGACCCCGTTTTCGCCAATGGTGCGCTTCTCGCCACGGTAGTCGCTCAAGTCGGCTCGCCGACGCGGAGTTCACTCGGGGGCGATTTCTACGATATCGACCTGTCTGGCTTGAGCATCAGCCTCAATGCGGGTATCTACTGGTTGGGCATTCAGCATGACACTACGTTCAACTATGCCACTGTCGCCTGTACCGCCTCCTGTTCGTCGGGCAATAGCACACAGTGGCAAAATGGCGGAGCCGGAGTGCGGAACTATGACGCTAAAAGTTATGCATTCAGCCTCGAGTCCAATCCCGTTTCCAACCCCATTTCAACCCCCGCCACCTTAGCCCTGCTTGGCCTCGGATTATTCGGGGTCGGTGCAGCAAGTCGCAAGCAAGCCTGAACGGTCTTGCGCAGACATATGCCCGCTTCGGCGGGCTTTTTGTTTGATGGATGTCGCCAAATTCTGTGACAAATGTCACGTCGGATTTCTTTACAGTCCGGGCCCGAATTCTTGCACTGATTAATCAACTTTGGAGCCTGGAGCCGTTCTTCGGTGCTTGGCATGAAATCAGCTTATGCACATGAGTACTAAGTACTTAGTGCGATATGCCAGTGTGGCTAATGTCAAGAACCTTAGGGGGTCTTCAATGATTAGGATTGTAGCGATCGGTGGTGTGGTGTTGGGCTTGATGGGAGCAGGCAGTGCGCAGGCGAGTTTTTACGGACGCGACGCCTCCAATCAGGCTGACGCGACGTGTACCTCGCTGGGAGGTGGCGCCACGACAGCCTGCACCTCGTTCTATAACGACACGCTGGGCATCACCATCCTGAACAACTGGTCGATCGGGAGCGGGAACTGGGACAGCGCTGCACCGGTGGGTTCGGCGCAATCTGTCGCCGCTGCACAGGGTTTGGCCGCGACCGGGCTGGCTGGCTGGTTGTTGCCGTCGGAGGGCGAATACACGTCCTTGTGGAACCAGGTCGGACAATCGACCGCCGCTCTGCAAACGCAATTCCTGGGTGTGCAGTCAATCGGCGAGGGCGGGTATTACTGGACGCGCGAAGGGACCCCAGGCTATTGGCCAGACGACTGCGGGTTTCTAGGCACGACGATTGACTGTCACCTGGCCCCACCCGGCTATTCGGGGATGGCGGCAGCAATTTATCAGGGAGACGTGGCGAATGCGTCGGTCCCGTTGCCCGCCACCTTCGCTCTGCTTGGTCTCGGCTTAGTCGGTATCGGTGCTGCCCGTCGCAAGCAGGCCTGACGGGCCTTGCGCAGACACAGGCCCGCTTCAGCGGGCTTTTTGTTTTGTGCTGTCGGATGAGTCGCGCGGCTCCGGCGGTCGATGCACCCTCAGACGAGTTGGGCCAGTTGCGCGGGTTCCAGATGACACCATTGGCCCAT
>CAIKZV010000492.1 GCA_903831925.1 uncultured Burkholderiales bacterium | reverse complement strand
GGCATCGAGGCTGTGTTGCTGAAAATGCGCGAGGTGTTTGCCTCGCTCAACAACGACCGCGCCATCAGTTACCGCGTGCACAAGGGCTTTGCCCATGCCGATGTGGCCTTGTCGGCTGGGGTGCAGCGCATGGTGCGCTCAGACCTGGGCGCGGCCGGCGTGATCTTCACGATCGACACCGAATCGGGTTTCGAGGACGTGGTGTTCATCACCGCCAGCTACGGCCTGGGCGAGACGGTGGTGCAAGGCGCCGTCAATCCCGATGAGTTCTATGTCCACAAGCCGGCATTGAAGGCCGGCAAGCTACCGATCATCCGGCGCAACCTGGGCTCCAAGCTGATCCGTATGGTGTTCAGCTCGACCCAGGAGCGTGAGGCTACGGGCCGCCTGGTGCGCACCGTCGATACACCGCCCGAGCAGCGAAATCGCTATGCGCTGAACGACGCCGACGTGATCGAACTGGCCCGCTATGCGCTGATCATCGAGCAGCATTACGGTCGGCCGATGGACATCGAGTGGGGCAAGGACGGCGAGGATGGCAAGCTCTACATCTTGCAAGCCAGGCCTGAGACCGTGAAGAGCCAAGCCACCAGCCAGGTTGAGCACCGCTACAAGCTCAAGGGTCACAGCACCGTGTTGGCCGAGGGTAGGGCGATCGGCCAGAGGATTGGCACAGGGCCAGTCCGTCTGGTGGCCAGTCTGTCAGAGATGGACAAGGTCCAAGCCGGTGATGTGCTGGTCACCGACATGACCGACCCGAACTGGGAGCCGGTGATGAAGCGCGCTAGCGCGATCGTCACGAACCGAGGGGGCCGCACCTGCCACGCAGCGATCATTGCCCGCGAACTGGGCATCCCGGCGGTGGTGGGTTGTGGCGACGCGACCGACACCTTGGCCGACGGCGCGCTCGTCACCGTGGTGTGCAGCGAGGGCGACACCGGCTTCATCTACGACGGCCTGCTCGAGACCGAGATCACCGAGGTCAAGCGCGGCGAACTGCCGTACTGTCCGATCAAGATCATGATGAACGTCGGCAACCCGGCGCTGGCCTTCGACTTCGCGCAGATCCCGAACTCTGGCGTCGGCCTGGCGCGGCTGGAATTCATCATCAACACCAACATCGGGGTGCACCCAAAGGCGATCCTCGACTACCCCAACATCGACCCCGACCTGAAGAAGGCGGTGGAATCGGTGGCACGGGGTCATGCCTCGCCGCGCGCGTTTTACGTTGACAAGCTGGTCGAGGGCATTGCCACGATTGCCGCAGCGTTCTGGCCCAAGACGGTGATCGTGCGGCTGTCGGACTTCAAGTCCAACGAGTACAAGAAGCTGATCGGTGGTTCGCGCTACGAGCCCGACGAAGAAAATCCGATGTTGGGATTCCGTGGCGCCTCGCGCTACATCAGCGGCGAGTTTGCCGATGCCTTCGCGATGGAATGCGAAGCCCTGAAGCGTGTGCGCAACGACATGGGGCTGAGCAATGTCGAGATCATGGTGCCTTTCGTTCGTACGGTGCGACAGGCCGAGCAAGTCGTCAAGCTGCTGGCTGACCGTGGCCTGGCGCGTGGCCAGAACGGGCTGCGCGTGATCATGATGTGCGAGGTGCCGAGCAACGCGATCCTGGCCGACCAGTTCCTCGCGCATTTCGACGGCATGTCGATAGGGTCAAACGACCTGACGCAGTTGACGCTGGGCTTGGACCGCGATTCCGGGCTGGCCCAGCTGGCACAGGATTTCGATGAGCGCGATCCGGCCGTCAAGGCATTGATCAGTCGGGCCATCGCCGCTTGCCGCGCCACCGGCAAGTACATCGGCATCTGCGGCCAGGGCCCCAGCGACCACCCTCACTTCGCCGACTGGCTGGCGGAGGAAGGCATCGTGTCGATTTCGCTGAATCCCGACACGGTCATCGAGACCTGGCAGCGAT
>CAIKZV010000491.1 GCA_903831925.1 uncultured Burkholderiales bacterium | reverse complement strand
CTCCACGCTGTCGCAGCTCGGCTACATGACCGTGGCCCTTGGCGCCTCGGCCTACAGCGTTGCGATCTTCCATCTGATGACGCATGCGTTTTTCAAAGCGCTGCTCTTTTTGGCCGCAGGCTCGGTGATCATCGGCATGCACCATGATCAGGACATCCGGAATATGGGTGGCTTGCGCAAATACATGCCGATCACCTGGATCACTTCGCTGCTCGGTTCGCTGGCCCTGATCGGCACCCCCTTCTTTTCGGGCTTCTATTCCAAGGACATGATCATCGAGGCGGTCAAGGCCTCGACGCTGCCGGCCTCGGGCTTTGCCTATTTCGCGGTGCTGGCCGGCGTGTTCGTGACCGCTTTCTATTCCTTCCGCATGTATTTCCTGGTGTTTCACGGCAAGGAGCGTTTCAACACCGATGCGCATGCTGTCGCTCACGGACATGACGATGGCCATGGCCATGATGGCGGGCACCACGGTGGCCTGCCGCATGAAAGCCCCGCGGTCATCACGCTGCCGCTGGTGCTGCTGGCGATTCCTTCAGTGCTGATCGGCATGTTCACCATCGGCCCGATGCTGTTCAGTGATTTTTTCCAGACCTCGATTTCGGTCTTCGAGCCCCACAACGCGATGGAAGTCCTGGCCGAAGAGTTCCACGGCCCGGCTGGCATGGCGGTGCATGCGCTGACCACCTTGCCGTTCTGGCTTGCGCTGGCAGGGGTGGCCTCGGCCTATTACTGCTACATGGTCAATCCGGCGGTGCCGGCCTGGTTCGGCAAGCGCTTTGGCAGCGTTTATCGGCTGCTCGACAACAAGTTCTATCTCGACCGATTCAATGAAGTCTTCTTTGCCGGTGGTGCGCGCTCGGTAGGCTCGGGGCTCTGGAAGTTCGGCGATCAGGCAGTCATCGACGGCATCGTGGTCAACGGCAGTGCGCGGGTCGTCGGCTGGTTCGCAGGCGCGCTTCGCGGTCTGCAATCAGGTTTCCTCTACCACTATGCGATTGCGATGATCGTCGGTGTGGCGCTGTTTGTCTGGTGGTTCGTGCCGCTGCTCAGACGTTGAGATTCGGCCAAAGACAAGACTATGACCAACTCGATTTCCTTTCTCAGTGCAGCCATCTGGATCCCGATCCTGACCGGTCTGGTTCTGCTTTCCTTCGGCACCGACCGCAATCCTGCGGTCGCGCGCGCGGTCGCGCTGGTCGGTTCACTCGCCGGTCTGCTGGCAACCGTGCCGCTCTACACCCGCTTCGATACCGCCAGCGCCAAGATGCAGTTCGTTGAGCACATGCCCTGGATCGAGCGATTCGGCGTCAGCTATCACCTCGGTGTCGACGGCATTTCCTTGTGGTTCGTGCTGCTGACCGCGTTTATCACCGTGATCGTGGTGATTGCCGGATGGCGGGTGATCGAAGAACGCGTGGCCGGCTATATGGCGTCCTTCCTGATCCTGTCGGGATTGATGATCGGTGTTTTCAGCGCCCTCGACGGGCTGCTGTTTTATGTGTTTTTCGAAGCGACCCTGATTCCGATGTACATCATCATCGGCATCTGGGGCGGGCCTACCCGGGTCTATGCCGCGTTCAAGTTCTTTCTCTACACCCTGCTCGGATCGCTGCT
>CAIKZV010000490.1 GCA_903831925.1 uncultured Burkholderiales bacterium | reverse complement strand
TGGAAAACGCCCGCACCATGACCGCCACGATCGGGATCAGCACCGCGGCAATCAGGGTCAGCCGCCAGTTGAGAAAGAAGAGCCAGCCAAGCAGACCAACGACGACCGCGCTGTCGCGAACGAGCACGACCACCACACCGCCCAGCGTCGCGGTCACATTGTTGACGTCGGCGACCATCCGCGAGATCAGCTGCCCGGCGGTTTCGCGCGCAAAAAAGTCGGCCGGCAGATCGGCCAGCCGCGCGAACATGTCGCGACGCAGATCGGTGAGGATGCGCTGGCTCACCCACGACATGGCATAGCTCATGGTGAAGGTAAATACGCCCCGGACGACGAAAAGCAGCACCATCGCCACCGGCAGCGCCCAGACCAGCCAGTTGGAGCCCTGCTTTCCGAAGCCGTCGTCAAGCAGCACCTTGAAGAGCGCGGGCAGTGCCGGCTCAGTGGCTGCGGTCAGGATCATGCCCAGCACGCCGACCGCGAAGACCCGCATATGGGGCCGCACATAGCCGAAGATGCGGGCCAGCAGCTGACGATCCCGCAGCGGCCCCGACGATCCGTCTGGCGGCGAATCAAGCGCCCGATCCACCGCCTGCGAGGTCTCGCCGGTGGCATTCGTCATGGGGAGCAGGCCTCAGGCATAGCGCAGCTCGACCCCATCATCCGACAGCCATTCGCGCAGTTGCGCAAGCAGCGTCTCATCGGGTCGCACGCGCCAGGCATCGCCAAGGCGAACCGCGCAGCGCGCCGACTCGTTGTGATAGTGGATCTCGACCGGACAGCCGCGCGGGGCGACCGGTGTGTCGTCATCGTCCTCGGCGCTGAAGACGCCATCGGCGGGCAGGGCCTGCCTGGCGCGAAACGGCTCGAGCAAGTTGCGCAGGCGTTGACCGTCGGAGGCGCCGTTCATTCGCAGCAGGAGCGCGCGGGCATGCTCCTGGCGCGCTTGCGTGAGGCTGCTCACCCGGTCGGCGCTGATGCGCCAGCCGCCGCTGTAATCGTCACGGGCCACCTTGCCGTGAATGATCAGCAGCTCGTCTTCTCGGAGCATGCTTCGGCACTGATCGTAGAGCTCGCTGAAGATCGCAATCTCGACACCGAGCGTGGCGTCATCCAGGCCCAGCCGGATCATCTTGCCGCGTCGGGTCATGCCGGTGGCCAGCGAAGTGACAATGCCGGCGACAGTCACCGGCACCGCGCCGTGCGCCGATTCGGCCATTCGCGGCAGATCGGCAAGCCGCGTCCTGACGAAACGGCGGACCTCGGCCTCATAGCCCTTGAACAGATGGCCGCTGAGGTAAAAACCCAACGCTGCCTTTTCTTCCTGCAGGCGGCGACGTTCGTCCCAGGGCGGCGCATTCACCCATTGAGGCGCCATGGCCGCACCACTGCCGGCGTCACCGAAGAGACTCGACTGCCCGGCCGCCGCTGCCTGCTGATCGGCATCATCCATGGCCCGACCGACATTGGCGAGCAATCGGGCGCGATCAGGCTCGAGTGCATCGAAGGCACCGGAACGCACCAGCGCCTCGATCGTGCGGCGATTGACCAGGCGCCGGTCGACCCGGGCGCAAAAATCGAAGAGATCGGCGAAGGGCCCCGATTCGCGGGCACGCAGGATGTCGAGCACCGCACCCTCGCCGGTCCCTTTGACCGCGCCCAGGCCATATCTCACCGTGCCGGCCTTGACCGGATCAAAGCGATAGCCCGAGTGATTGATGTCGGGCGGCATGATGACGACCGAGTTGTCCTGGGCGTCCTTGACGAACTGATGGACCTTGTCGGTGTCGTCCATATCGGACGACAGCGTGGCCGCAATAAACTCGGCCGGATAGTGCGCCTTGAGCCAGGCGGTCTGGTAGGTGATGACCGCATACGCCGCAGTGTGCGATTTGTTGAAGCCGTACTCGGCGAATTTCTCCATCAGGTCGAACAGCTGCGTGGCCAGCGCCGGGTCATGCCCTTTGGCCGCCGCGCCTTCGGTGAAGATCGCGCGCTGCTGCGCCATCTCCTCGGCCTTTTTCTTGCCCATCGCGCGACGCAGCAGATCGGCGCCGCCCAGGGTGTAGCCGGCGATGATCTGCGCAATCTGCATCACCTGTTCCTGGTAGACGATGACGCCGTAGGTCGGCTCCAGGCACTGCCGCAAATCGGGATGGAAATAATCGATCTTCTGCTGACCCTTCTTGCGCAGGATGAAGTCATCGACCATGCCTGAGCCGAGCGGGCCCGGCCGGTAGAGCGCCAGCACCGCGATGATGTCTTCGAAGCGATCGGGCGCGAGCTTGCGCAGCAGCTTTTTCATGCCATCGCCCTCGACCTGGAAGATCGCCGCGGTGTTGGCATCCTTGAGAATCTTGAAGGCCTTGGGATCGTCGAAGGTGAGCAGCGACAGGTCGAGCGCGCGCTGCGGATCATTGCGATTGATGTAATCGACCGCGAGCTGAATGATGGTGAGGTTGCGCAGACCGAGGAAGTCGAACTTGACCAGACCGACGGCCTCGACATCGTCCTTGTCGAACTGCGCCACGACCGAATCCGTGCCCGGGGCGCGATAGAGCGGGCAGAAATCGGTCAATTGGCCGGGCGCGATCAGCACGCCGCCGGCATGCATGCCGACATTGCGGGTGAGGTCTTCGAGCGACTCGGCCAGGGTAAGCAGGCCCCGCACTTCCTCTTCCTTTTCTTCGCGCTCGCGCAGCAGCGGCTCGGCTTCGCGGGCCTTGGCCAGCGAGAGCGGCTTGGCCTGGACGATCGGAATGAGTTTAGAGAGCTGGTCGCACAGGCTGTAGGGCATATCGAGCACACGCCCGGCATCGCGAATGACCGCCTTGGAGGCCATCGTGCCGAAGGTGGCAATCTGCGAGACCGCCTGGGCGCCGTATTTGTCGCGCACATACTCGATCACCATCCAGCGCTTGTCCTGGCAGAAATCGATATCGAAGTCGGGCATCGAGACCCGCTCCGGATTCAGGAAACGCTCGAAAAGCAGTGAATAGGGCAAGGGGTCGAGATCGGTGATCCCAAGCGAGTACGCCACCAGCGAGCCGGCGCCAGAACCCCGCCCCGGCCCGACCGGCACCCCATTGGCCTTGGCCCAGTTGATGAAGTCGGCCACGATCAGGAAGTAGCCCGGAAAGCCCATCTTCACGATGGTCTGGCATTCGATCTCGAGCCGATCGAGATAACGGCCGCGCTCGGCGTCGCGCCTGGCCTCATCCGGAAAGCTGCGCGCCAGACGCAACTCGAGCCCCTCGCGGGCGAGCTTTTGCAGGTAGGCCTCGATCGACAGGCCATCGGGGGTCGGAAACTCAGGCAGAAACGACTTGCCCAGTTCCATCGTGAGATTGCAGCGCTGCGCGATCAGCACCGAATTCTCGATCGCCTCGGGCAGATCGGCAAAACGCTCGACCATCTCCTGCTGCGTGCAGAAATACTGGGTCTCGGCAAAGCGGCTCACACGCCGCGGATTGGCCAGGATCTCGCCCTCTGCGATACAGACGCGCGCTTCATGCGCCCGGAAATCGTCGCGCGCCAGAAACTGCACCGGGTGCGTTGCCACCACCGGCAAACCGAGGCTCGCCGCCAGCGCGGCGGCAGCGCGCACATGGGCTTCGACCTGAGGCTGACCGGTTCGCTGCAGCTCAAGGTAGAAGGCCCCCGGAAAACGGGCCTCCCACTTGCGCGCGAGGTCGGCGGCAGCCTCGAGGTTTCCGGCCGCCAGTGCGACGCCGACATCGCCCTGATGGGCGCCCGACAGGGCGATCAGGCCATGATCGCCCTGGCTGTCGAGCGACAGGGCATCGAACCAGTCGCGGTCGATCTCACCACGACCGCGCCACTCGTTGTCGAGCCAGGCCCGCGACAGCAGCTGGCACAGATTGCGATAGCCGGTGCGATTGCGAACCAGCAGCAGCGCTCTGAAGGGGCGCTCGCGATCGGCCGGATTGGTGATCCAGGCGTCCACACCCAGCAAAGGCTTGATGCCACCCGAGCGCGCCGCCCGATAGAACTTGATCCAGGCAAACAGGTTTGCGCTGTCGGTGAGCGCGAGTGCGCCCTGACCGTCGGCCGCAGCAGCCTCGATCAGGGGATCGATCCGGACAATCGAATCGCTGATCGAATACTCGGATCGGACTCTGAGGTGAACGAAGCGGGGCGCGGCCATCTGCCGATTCTACCGCCGCACCGCGCCCGGACCCTGTGCGAGGCGCATCCTGACCACCGCCTCGCCATGCCGGCCACTGTTATCATCCGCCCCCCCCAACGCCCGCGTCGTGGTCAGCGTGCAAGCCGCCCCCCATTCCGAGATCCGACCCGCGCGCCACGGCCACGCCAGCCCGACCTACCGGCGGGCACTCCTGACGATGGTGCTGTGCGCCGTTCTGTGGAGCACAGCCGGTGTCGCCACCCGGCTGCTGGACCATGCCCGCGGCTATGAGATCGCCTTCTGGCGCTCGCTGGTGTGCGCGATCTTCGTCATCGCAGCGCTGGCAGCCACCCACCGGGGACGCTGGATTTCGGAGGTTCGAGCCTCGGGCTGGCCAGGGCTTGCGTCCGGAATCATGTGGTCGATCATGTTCACCTGCTTCATGGTCGCGCTGACCCGCACCACGGTCGCCAATGTGCTGGTGGTCATGGCCGCCTCACCGCTGCTGGCGGCGCTGCTGGGCATGGTGGTGCTGCGCGAGCCGGTGCCGCTGCGCACCTGGGGCGCCATCATCGTGGCCGCGGGCGGACTGATCTGGATGTCGCTGGAAGGTCTTTCGAGCGACGGCCTGCAAGGCATGCTGATCGCGATGGCGGTACCGATGGCTGCCGCGGTCAATATCGTGGTGCTCAAGCGCACCGGCGCCCGGCTGAACCTGGTGCCGGCGGTGATGCTCGGTGCGGTGATCAGCATGGCCGTCACCCTGCCGCTGGCATGGCCCCTGACTGCAAGTGCCCATGACATCGCCATCCTCAGCGCCCTGGGCGTTTTTCAGCTCGGATTGCCCTGCATGCTGATGGTCCGGGCTGCCATCCACCTGCCGCCGTATGAAGTCGCCCTGCTCGGCCTGCTTGAAGTGGTGCTCGGGCCGATCTGGGCCTGGCTGTGGGCAGGCGAGCAGCCCGGCGCCGCAACGCTGCAAGGCGGCGCGCTGGTGCTGTCGGCCCTTCTGGCCAATGAATTGCTGGCGCAGCGCGAACGGCGCTGAGACCGCAAGGCGCGACCGGCAAAGCGCTATTTTTCGACGAAGGCGCGCTCGATCAGGTAATCGCCCGGCACACCGATCGACGGCGAAATGGTGAACCCGCGCGCATCGAGCAGGACGCGGGTGTCGGCCAGCATCCCAGGGCTGCCACACAGCATCGCCCGGTCGTTGGCAGGCGACAGCGGCGGCAGACCGATGTCATGGGTCAGCTTGTCGCTCTCGATGAGTTCAGTGATCCGTCCGCGATTGCGAAACGGCTCGCGGGTCACCGTCGGGTAGTAGATGAGCCGCTCGCGGACCATCTCGCCGAAAAAGTCATTGCCGGGCAGATCGGTCTGCAGGTAATCGGCATAGGCCAGTTCGCTGACCTCGCGCACGCCATGCACCAGCACGACCTTCTCGAAACGTTCATAGGTCTCGGGATCGCGCACGATCGACATGAACGGCGCCAGCCCCGTGCCGGTGCCAAAGAGATAGAGATGGCTGGCCGGTGTGAGATCGTCGATCACCAGCGTGCCGGTGGGCTTGCGACCGACCAGCACGGCGTCACCCGGCTTCAGATGCTGCAGGCGGGAAGTCAGCGGCCCATCGGGCACCTTGATGCTCAGAAATTCGAGGTTCTCTTCGTAGTTGGCGCTGGCCACGCTGTAGGCGCGCAGCAGCGGCTTGCCGTCGACTTGCAGGCCGATCATCACGAAATGGCCATTGCGAAACCGCAGCGACGGATCGCGGGTGGTCTTGAAGCTGAAGAGCGAATCGTTCCAGTGATGAACCTCGAGAACGGTTTCGGTATTGAAGGCAGACATGGACGGGCGTGGTCAGGATGTGGAGGCGGCGGATCAGGGAGCAACAGGGCAAGAAGGCGACGGGATAGCGACAGGCCGCCGGCGCAGGGAGCATGCCGCGGACGCAGGCACCTCGCTGCGCGCCCCGGTTTATACCTCAGCCACTCACCGCGGGGAACGTCGCCGTCAGGATGAGCAAACGCCGAGATGGCTTTAGCGGCAACCCGGCGTGCCCGTCGCGGAATGACCGGAGCGTCACTGGCGAACGCCCCTGACGCTCATTTCACCGATCCGCTTGCCGTAAAGTCGCGCCGTCTCGATGTCGCCCGCAGGCGGCGACTGATCGGGCGGCACATTGTCGGCCTGAGCCATCACCCCGATGGCCGAGCCGAGGCGATTGATTTCATCGGGATGCCCCGGCTGGCGGCCCGGCATCAAGCCGGTTCCGACCCAGACCATGCTGTGCTGCATCGCCAATGTCACGAAGTACATCAGGGTCGAATACTTGTCGCCGCTCATGTTCAGCGAACAGGTGAATCCGCCGGCGATCTTGTTCTTCCAGCCCTGGGTGAACCAGACCTTGGCACTCTCGTCAGCAAATTTCTTGAAGTCGGCCGACACACCGCCCATGTAGGTCGGCGAACCGAACACGATTGCATCGGCCGCGGCCAGCGAAGCCCACCCGGGCTCGGCAGTCTGCGTGACGTCGAGCAGTTCGGCACTGACGCCCGGTACCGACGCGGCACCTTCCTTGACAGCCTGCGCCACGCTTCGGGTATGCCCATAACCCGAATGAAATGCCACGACGACACGGCTCATGCAATCACCCCGACCGAACAATCGACAACCACGACACGCATCACGATCAGTTTCCTTTCAGTTTGGAAAGCAGGCTCAGGGCAAATCGAACACCAGCACTTCCGCCTGGTCGCCGCGGTCGACGATGAGCATCGGCTCGGCGACCAGTTTCGCGGCATCGCCGGCGCCAAGCGCAAGCCCGTTGATCGCGACCTGACCGCGGGCAACGTGCACATACACCCTGCGCCCGACCTCGATCGGCAATCGCGCTTGCTCGTCACCGTCGAACAAGCCGGCGTAAAGGCGCGCCGACTGGGCAATCGTGAGCGAGCCTTCAGCACCGTCGGGCGAAGCAAGCAGGCGCAA
This sequence comes from uncultured Burkholderiales bacterium, assembly GCA_903831925.1. Taxonomy (GTDB): domain Bacteria; phylum Pseudomonadota; class Gammaproteobacteria; order Burkholderiales; family Burkholderiaceae_E; genus UBA4615. The sequence goes on along the minus strand of CAIKZV010000490.1, from coordinate 430 downwards.
CAGGCCGCGCCGCTGCGTCATCGGGAAGTGACGCTCGTCGTAACCCGGGGCGATACCGCGCCGGTCAGGCTCGATCCAGATCTGCAGGAAATGCGTTGGCGCATCCTGGAGATGATTGAACTCGGAGTGCATGACGCCGGTGCCTGCGCTCATGCGCTGCACATCGCCCGGGCGAATCACCGAGCCGTTGCCCAGACTGTCCTGGTGGGCCAGCGCACCATCGAGCACATAGCTGATGATCTCCATGTCGCGATGACCATGCGTGCCGAACCCGGCACCGGCCACGATGCGGTCCTCGTTGATGACGCGCAGGGGGCCAAAGCCCATATGCGCCGGATCGCGATACTCGGCAAAGGAAAAACTGTGCCAGGAGTCGAGCCAGCCATGTTGCGCATGGCCGCGCTCACCGGCGGCGCGAATCTCGATCATG
>CAIKZV010000489.1 GCA_903831925.1 uncultured Burkholderiales bacterium | reverse complement strand
TCACCCGGGACGGCGTCTTCGCCATGGAGCTGGGCGGGCCGGAGGTCGGTCGCGGCTGCGGCGGGCGAGGCATCATCCACGGCTTCGAGCTCCTGGAAAAGCTCGGCTTCCATGACTGGGGCTTTGACTACGTCCTGCTCGACTTCCTGGGCGACGTGGTCTGCGGCGGCTTTGGCCTGCCGATTGCCCGCGACATGTGCCAGAAGGTCATCGTCGTCGCCAGCAACGACCTGCAGTCCCTCTATGTGGCCAACAACGTCTGCTCGGCGGTCGAGTATTTCCGCAAGCTCGGCGGCAATGTCGGTGTGGCCGGCATGGTGATCAACAAGGACGACGGCACCGGTGAGGCTGCGGCCTTTGCTGAAATTGCCGGCATCCCGGTGCTGGCCGCGATCCCTGCGCACGAAGACATCCGCCGCAAGAGCGCGAGCTACGAAATCATCGGCCGCCCCGGCACACCCTGGGCACCGCTCTTCGAGACCCTGGCCACCAATGTCGGCGAAGCCCCGCCGGTGCGCCCCAAGCCCCTGTCGCAGGACTCGCTGCTCGGCCTGTTCTCGAGCGCTGCGGTCGGTCGCGATGTGGTGCTCGAGCCGGCAACCCTGGTTGACATGGTGGGCAAGGTCGAGCTGACCAAAGCCTCGCTCGAAGTCGTCTACGACGACGCGGCCTGACGGAATCCTGAAGATGGATCAGCCGCAACAGTCCGCCGTGCCCAACCCGGAAGCCCTGAAGGAAGATGGGCTGGGTTGCCATTCGGGCGCCGAAACCATGCTGGCGGCAGCCGCAGCAGCCGGCAAGAGCGCGACGCTTCAGCAATACGCCGCCGACTATCCGCGCGGCCCGCACGATCAGCCCCAGAGCATGTGCCCGGCCTTCGGCTCGCTGCGCGTCGGTCTGCGCATGCGTCGCACCCAGACCATCCTGTCGGGATCGGCCTGCTGCGTCTATGGCCTGACCTTCACCTCGCATTTCTACGGCGCACGCCGCAGCGTCGGCTACGTCCCCTTCAATTCCGAGAGCCTGGTTACCGGCAAGCTCTTCGAAGACATCCGCGAATCGGTGCATGCCCAGGCCGATCCCGAGAAATTCGACGCAATCGTCATCATCAATCTGTGCGTGCCCACCGCCAGCGGCGTGCCGCTGCAGCTGTTGCCCAAAGAGATCAACGGCGTGCGGATCATCGGCATCGACGTACCGGGATTCGGTGTGCCGACCCACGCCGAAGCCAAGGACGTACTGGCCGGCGCGATGCTGAAGTTCGCCCGCGCCGAAATCACCGCCGGCCCGGTTCAGGCGCCACGCACCGGGCGCGCTCAAAAGCCCACGATCACGCTGCTCGGCGAAATCTTCCCGGCTGATCCGGTCATCATCGGCATGATGCTCGAGCCGATGGGTCTGGCGGCTGGCCCGGTGGTACCGACGCGAGAATGGCGTGAGCTCTATGCCGCCCTCGACTGCGCTGCGGTCGCCGCGATCCATCCCTTCTACACCGCCAGCATCCGCGAGTTCGAAGCGGCCGGTCGCAAGATCGTCGGCTCCGCACCCGTGGGCTACGACGGCACCGAAGCCTGGCTGCAATCGATTGGCACTGCGGCAGGCGTGGCACAGGACAAAATCGACGGCGCCAAGAACCGCATCCTGCCGGCCATCAAAGGCGCGCTCTCGAAGCTGCCGATCAAGGGCCGCATCACCATGAGCGGCTACGAAGGCTCCGAGCTGCTGGTCGCTCGCCTGCTGGTCGAGAGCGGCGCCGACCTGCGCTATGTCGGCAGTGCCTGCCCGCGCACCGCATGGAGCGACCCCGATCGGGAGTGGCTCGAGGCACGGGGCGTCCATGTGCAGTTCCGCGCCTCGCTCGAGCAGGACCTCGCCGCCATGGCCGAATTCAAGCCTGATCTGGCCATCGGCACCACGCCGGTCGTGCAGGCCGCCAAGCAGGCCAGCATTCCGTCGCTCTACTTCACCAACCTCATCTCGGCGCGTCCCCTGATGGGCCCGGCCGGCGCCGGGTCGCTGGCGATGGTCATCAACAACGCCATCGCCAACAAGTCGCGCTTCGATGAGATGAAGAACTTCTTCGGCGATGTCGGCGAAGGCCATGCCGCCGGCGTCTGGGAAGACGTCCCGAAAGACC
>CAIKZV010000488.1 GCA_903831925.1 uncultured Burkholderiales bacterium | reverse complement strand
GGCGGTGGCGGCCTATCCGACCCAGCCGGTGGTGCGGGTGCCCTGGAACGACATGGTGATGATCAAGCGGGTGCTTGATGTCGGCGCCCAGACCGTGCTGATCCCGATGATCGATACGCCCGAGCAGGCACGCGAGGCAGTGTCCTATACTCGCTATCCGCCCAAGGGCGTGCGCGGCATGGGCGGCACGACCCGAGCCACGCGTTATGGGCGCATCAAGAATTATCCGCAGGTGGTCGAGCGCGAACTGTGCGTGCTGCTGCAGGTCGAGACCGCGCAGGCACTCGACAACCTCGAGGCAATTGCAGCGGTCGACGGTGTCGACGGCATTTTCATCGGGCCGGCCGATCTGCATGCCTCCTTCGGTCATGCCGGTGAGGGGCATCACCCCGAGGTCTGGCCGAAGATCGAAGATGCCATGCGGCGCATCCGTGCGGCCGGCAAGGCACCGGGCTTTCTCACGCCGGTCGAGGCCGATTCGCGACGCATCCTCGAGGTGGGTGGCCTCTTCGTGGCGGTTGGCACCGACGCCAATCTGCTGATGCGCGGCGCCGATGCGCTGTGCGCGCGCTTCAGGACGGGTTACGGCGCCTAAGGTGATCGTTCCGGGTTGTCGCGCCGCCGCGTTTTCACGCCGCCGGCGTGTTACGTCGAATAGCCGGCCTCCCGCTGATGCCGGATAGCGAGGATCAGTACTGCATCGTCGGCTTGCTCGACTCTGTAAAGCGCGACATAACCGGTTTTCCCCCGCGAGATAATCAGCTCCCGAAGGCCATCGTTCAGTGGCCGCCCAATGAATGGGTGTCGAACGAGCAGTCCGATCGCTTCGCTGATCAGTGCGAGGGTTTCGGTCGCTGCGTAAGGGTCTGATTCGATCAGAAAATCGGTCAGTCGTTCCAGATCAGCGACGGCGCGAGAAGAGTAACTCAGCGTCGCCAAGATCTGGCTTTCGGTCTTGCGACTTTTTGCCCTTCGATCCTCGCGGTCAGATAGGCGCTGACCTCGGCCGGGTCGTAACCCTTGCCGGTCTTGCGCATCAGTGCTCGTGCCGCCAAGGCCTCTTCGAGGAATGTTGCGCGTTGCTCGGCCGCGGTCGCGGCCTGCTCGATGGCGTCGACCATGAAAGCATGGGGCGAGATGCCCTGGCGCTGCGCCGCTGCGCAGGCTCGCTCTTTGAGTTCATCCGAAAGCTTCAGGGAAGTTGTCGACACGGTGTCGTCTCGTGTGCTGGAAAGTATTGATCAGGGTATTATTGCGGGTGTCACTAAGGTAACACCAAAGGCCCGATCGCCTCAAAAAATATCCGGCTCGGCCACCGGCGCGCCGAAGCTGGTCTCCAGAAAATCGAAGTCGCAGCCCTGGTCGGCCTGCAGGATGTGTTTGCTGAAGATCCAGCCGTAGCCCCGCTCATAGCGCTTGGCTGGCTGCTTCCAGGCCGCGCGGCGCACCGCGAGTTCGGCGTCGCTCACCTCCAGATGAATCGTTCGCGCCGGGACATCGACACTGATCAGATCGCCGGTTTTCACCAGCGCGAGCGGCCCGCCGATATAGGCCTCGGGCGAGCAGTGCAGCATGCAGGCGCCGTAGCTCGTGCCGCTCATGCGGGCATCCGACAGGCGCAGCATGTCGCGCACGCCCTGCTTCACCAGCTTGGTCGGTATCGGCAGCATGCCCCACTCGGGCATGCCCGGCCCCCCAAGCGGCCCGGCATTGCGCAGCACCAGGATGTCATCGGCGCTCACGTCCAGATCAAGGTCGTCGACCGCCTTTTTCATGGCCGGATAGTCGTCGAAGACCAGGGCGCGTCCGGTGTGCTTGAGCAGGTGCGGCGCGCAGGCGCTCGGCTTGATCACCACGCCATCGGGTGCGAGGTTGCCGCGCAGCACCGCCAGCGCGCCTTCTGCATAGATCGGGTCTGACAAGGGTCGGATCACATCGTCGTTGAAGACCTCGGCCCGCGAAATGTTCTCGCCGACCGACTGGCCGTTGACGGTCTTCACTGAGAGTGCGAGATGCTGCTCGATGCGCTTGAGCATCGCCGGCATACCGCCTGCGTAGTAGAAATCTTCCATCAGATAGCGGTCGCCGCTGGGCCGGATATTGGCGATCACCGGCACCTTGCGGCTGGCCGCATCGAAATCGTCAAGCGAGACCGGGCAGCCGGCACGACGTGACATTGCCACCACGTGAATGATCGCGTTGGTCGAGCAGCCCATCGCCATGGCCGCCGCGATGCCATTCAGAAAATGCTCGCGGGTCAGCAGCTTTGCCGGGGTGAGGTCCTCCCAGACCATCTCGACCGCGCGCCGCCCGCACTCCGCGCTCATGCGCGGATGATTCGCATCCGCCGCCGGGATCGCGGCGGCGCCTGGCAGCGTCAGGCCGATGGCTTCGGTAATGCCCATCATGGTGGCTGCCGTGCCCATGGTCATGCAGGTGCCATGGCTGCGGGCAATGCCGGCTTCCACCTCGGTCCAGTCGTCGTCCGAGATGTTGCCCGCGCGTCGCTCGTCCCAATACTTCCAGACATCCGATCCCGAGCCGAGGGTCTTGCCCTTCCAGTTGCCGCGCAGCATCGGGCCGGCCGGCAGATAGATGCAGGGCAGTCCGGCCGAAAACGCGCCCATCAGCAGACCGGGTGTGGTCTTGTCGCAGCCGCCCATCAGCACTGCGCCATCGACCGGATGGCTGCGCAGCAGTTCTTCGGTTTCCATCGCCAGAAAATTGCGATAGAGCATGGTCGTCGGTTTGACGATCGGCTCAGACAGGCTGATCGCGGGCAACTCCAGCGGAAATCCGCCGGCTTGCAGCACACCGCGTTTGACATCCTCGACCCGCTGCTTGAAGTGGGTATGGCACTGGTTGATGTCGCTCCAGGTGTTGACGATCGCGATCACCGGCTTGCCGACCCAGTCCTCCGGGCCGTAGCCCATTTGCATGAATCGCGAGCGATGGCCCATCGAGCGCATGTCGTCGGGCGCGAACCAGCGTGCGCTGCGCAGGCTGTCGGCGGTCTTGGCGTGAGGCTTGGTCATGATGGCGATCCGGATGGCAAATCGGCATCCTAGCCGGTGTGGCATCAGGTCGTCGTGCTGCATCGCAAGATTGCCAGCACCTCGCGGTGAGGCTATCGTCGTTTCGCGAAGCGCTGCAACGCAAATAAAACAAACAATCGGAGGAGTCATGAAGTCGATCTATCGTGCGGCCCTTGCCGCACTGGCGATGATGCTGTCCGTCGCTGTCACGCCAGCGAGTGCCCAAGGCACGATCAAATTGGCCTACACCGACCCGCTGTCAGGGGCTTTCGCGCAGGTCGGCGACTCCAACCTGAAGATGTGGTCCTACCTCATCGACTACATCAATGCGAAGGGCGGCGCCGCTGGCCGCAAGTTCGAACTGGTCCCCTTCGATAACAAGTCCCAGCCGGCCGATGCGCTGCTTGCCCTCAAGAGCGCCACCGACCAGAACATGCCCTTCATCGTTCAGTGCAGCGGCTCGAATATCGCGGCGGCGCTGATCGAGGCGATCGACAAGCACAACACCCGCAACCCCGATAACCGCATCATCTACATCAACTGCGGTGCGGTCGCGACCGAGCTGACCAACGAGAAATGCAGCTTCTGGCATTTCCGTTTCGACCTGAACGTGGCGCAGAAAGCTGAGGTGCTGGTTCGCGCGCTGCCCAAGAACATCACCAAGGTCTACCTGATCAATCAGGACTACCTCTTCGGACAGTCGGTTCAGCGCGATGTCAAAGCCTTCCTCAAGCAGGTCAGGCCTGACGTGCAGGTCGTCGGCGACGAACTGATACCGCTGGGCAAGATCCAGGATTTCTCGCCCTACATCACCAAGATCAAGGCCTCCGGCGCCCAGGCCCTGCTGTCAGGCAACTGGGGCCCGGACATCAATCTGCTGCTCAAGGCAGGCTTTGATGCCGGTGTCGATCTGCGTTATTACACCTTCTATGCACACCTGGCAGGTGGCCCCACCACGATCGGGCCGGCCGGCGACGGCAAGGTCTATTCGGTCATGCCCAACAGCGAGAATCTGCCGGTCGAGAAGGGTCTGAAAGACGCCGATGAATTTATCCAGGGCTTCCACAAAGCCAATCCCGGCATGAAGTTCGACTTCTCGTCGGTGAGCTTTCGGACCATCCTCGAATACCTCCAGGAAGCGATCAACAAGACCGGCAGCGTCGATCCGACCAAGATCGCCTTTGCCCTGGAAGGCATGAAGCGCAAGGACCTCTTCAACTACGACACCATGATGCGCAAGGAAGACCATCAGGTCATCATGGAGTACATGGTTGGCCAGCTGTCCAAGGGCACCAAGTACGACTCCGAAGGCACCGGCCTGGGCTGGAAGGTGTCGGCAATCGTCGAGGGCAAGGATCTGATGCAGCCGACCAGCTGCATCATGAGACGTCCGGCGAAGTAAGCCTCCCCTGTCACGTCATCCTGCACGCCCCCGCGCACAGTGCGCGGGGTGCGCGGTGCGCGGTTGCGCAGGTTCATAAGGGGTAATGCTGCGTGGAAGTCTTTCTTGTCTCGCTGCTCAACGGGCTGGTCTACGGCATGCTTCTGTTCATGCTGGCCAGCGGGTTGACGCTGATCTTCAGCATGATGGGCGTGCTCAATTTCGCC
>CAIKZV010000487.1 GCA_903831925.1 uncultured Burkholderiales bacterium | reverse complement strand
CGAGCTTGCCTTCGGAACTGATCGAAGGCGCGGCGACATCCTTGAGTGCGAGGCGGATCATCACATCGCGCGAGCTGCCGAACTTTTGCACCTGCGGCTCGGTCACGCCCGACTTGATTAGTGCGGCCCGGATTTTTTCCAGGTCTGGCGCCTGGTCGTAGCGTGCCTCGATTACCACCCCGCCGGTGAACTCGATGGACAGATTAAGGCCCTTGGTGGCAAGGAATGCGCATGCGGCGAGGAAGGTGAGCAACGAAATGACGTTGAACGCCAGCGCATGGCGCATGAAGGGGATGTCTTTGCGGATCTTGAAGAATTCCATGTGCGTGGCCCCTTATTTCCAGGATGTGTTGCCGATTGCGAGGCCGTCGATCTTGCGGCGCGAGCCGTAGGCAAGATTGACCAACGCGCGCGACACCACCACGGAGGAGAAGATTGAAGTGAGGATGCCAAGGCAGTGCACCACGGCAAAGCCGCGCACCGGGCCGGAGCCGAAAATCAGCAGTGCGAGGCCGGCGATCATGGTCGTGACGTTAGAGTCGAGAATCGTGCCAAAGGCGCGCTCGTAGCCGGCATGAATGGCCGCCTGCGGGGTGGCGCCGTTGCGCAGTTCCTCTCGGATACGCTCGTTGATCAGCACGTTGGCGTCAATGGCCATTCCCAAGGTCAGCGCGATGGCTGCGATGCCAGGCAGTGTCAGCGTCGCCTGCAACAGCGACAGCAGTGCTATCAGCATCAAGACGTTCGAGCATAGCGCCAGCGCCGAGAACAGGCCGAACAGCGCGTAGTAGACGATGATGAACAGCGATAGCGCGGCAAAGCCGTAAAGCGTCGAGTCAAAACCCTTCTTGATGTTTTCAGCGCCCAGACTGGGGCCGACGGTGCGCTCTTCGATGATTTCCATCGGCGCGGCGAGTGAACCGGCGCGCAGTAACAGCGCGGTGTCGTTGGCCTCGACCGTGCTCATGCGGCCGGTGATCTGCACGCGCCCGCCGCCGATTTCCGAGCGAATGACCGGCGCGGTCACCACCTCGCCCTTGCCTTTTTCGATAAGAAGGATGGCCATGCGCTTGCCGACGCTCTCGCGGGTGACTTCCTTGAATATGCGCGCCCCCATGGCGTCGAGCGTAAGGTGCACCGCCGCTTCCTGAGTCTGGCTGTCAAAGCCGGGCTGCGCATCGGTGAGGCGGTCGCCGGTCAGCACGACCTGCTTTTTCACCAGCAGCGGCGAGCCGCCGCGCTCGACATAAAACTCGTCGCCGAAGGGCACCTGTCCCTGTTGCGCGGCGTTGAGCGCGGTCGGGTTCATGTTCTCTTCGTCCACCATGCGGATTTCCAGGGTGGCGGTGCGCCCGAGGATCTCCTTGGCTTTGGCGGTGTCCTGTACGCCTGGCAGCTGCACCACCACGCGGTCGGAGCCTTGCTGCTGGATCACCGGTTCGGCGACACCGAGTTCATTGACCCGGTTGTGCAGGGTGGTGATGTTCTGCTTGATCGCTGCATCCTGCGCTGCGCGTGCCGCGACAGGCTTGAGCGCACCGGTCAGACGAAACTCGGCGCCGTCAGCACTCTCGACCCACTGCAGGTCGGGCAACTGGTCAGTCAGCAAGGTCTGGGCCTGGGCCAACACGGCTCGGTCTCGAAAGCGCAAGACCACAAGATTGCCATCGCGGCTGATACCACCGTGGCGGATGTTTTTGTCGCGAAGCAAGCTGCGCAGGTCACCCGCAGTCGCCTCCGCTTTCTTGGTCAACGAAGCCTTCATGTCGACCTGCATCAAAAAGTGCACGCCGCCGCGCAAGTCCAATCCCAGGTACATCGGCAGCGCATGAAGTTTGGACAACCAAGCTGGCGATCGGCTCAACAGATTCAGAGCGACGATGTACGAAGGATCGGCCGGGTCGGGGTTGAGGGCCTTCGCAATCGCGTCTTTGGCCTTGATCTGCTCATCGGTGTTGCGCAGCCTGGCTTTGACCGAATTGCCCTCGAACTGGACGAAATCCGGCGTCAGGGTCGCGACAGCGAGCGTCTTCTCGATCCGCGCGACCATCGTCTGGTCAAGCTTGACCGTGGCTTTGGCACTGGAGATTTGAACCGCCGGCGCTTCGCCGTACAGATTGGGCAAGGTGTAGAGCAGGCCGATCAACAGCGCGAGCGCCAGGATCAGGTATTTCCACCAGGGGTAGCGATTCATCGTGCGTTCCTCAGCCTTGTCGCCCGGTTGGACGCAGAGCGGGCTTTCAGCGGACTTCGGGCGGTTGGTTCAATCGCCTGGACCGCGAAGCGTCCCAGCTCAACCCACCATCGTCGCCATCGCGGCCGCCTGCAGGCTGGCGGCCTATGAACTTACTTGCCGAAGCTGCCCTTGGGCAGCACCTGCACCACAGCGCTGCGCTGAACCTGCACCTCAACGCCATTGGCCACTTCGAGTTGCAGCATGCTCTCGCCCATCTTGGCGACACGCCCGATCAAACCGCCCGTGGTGACGACTTCGTCGCCCTTGGCCAATGCGTCGATCATGGCTTTGTGCTCTTTCTGGCGCTTCATCTGCGGCCGAATCATGATGAAGTACAAGACCACGAACATCAGCACCAGGGGCAGAAACTGGCCGAGCGAGCCGAACATTGACTCGAGACCACCACTCGCGGCAGCAGCGGGCGCGGTCTGGGCAAAGGCTTGGGACATGAACACGATGGAAATCCTTGGCTGAACGCCCGCACAACGGCGGGTCAACTCAATATTGTAGGGGGGCTGCCGGGCAACCCGGGTCTTGGGCGCCCCCCAGCGCAGGGTTCAGAACAGCGCCATGCTGAGCTTGCGGCGGTACTGGTCGATCACCGG
>CAIKZV010000486.1 GCA_903831925.1 uncultured Burkholderiales bacterium | reverse complement strand
GGGGGTACTGAGGGGGTACTGAGGGGGTACTGAGGGGGCCGTTCAGCGCCGCGCGGTTTCGGCCTGCCTGAGCTGCGCGAGTCGGACGGTGCAGTCACCCGGCACGGTGGTGCACAGTGCATCGTCGGAGATGCCGAGCGATTTCTGGTCGCGTCTGAAGATCGGCAGAAAACGGCCGGCAGCCGCCTCGGCGCCAGGCAACCCGACCCGCGCCGAGTTCATCGCGCCGATCCAGCCGAAGTAGCTGATCCCGAGCCGCTTTGCCCGGTTCTGTCCGGCCGCGCGAATGAGTGTGGCAATGCACTCTTCATATTCGTCTGCGTCGTGGTGCATCAGACGATGACACTGCTGCTGTGCGTCTCGGGCAGCCGCGCTCACTGCATCGATTGTCGGGGCAGCAACAACACTCGTCGCGATGCCAATGCTTGCAAGCGACAAGACTGAGCGCAGCAACCCCATCGCCCTGTGAGCCCATCCGAACGATGTCGATTGACCTTGCCGGCAAACATGGCCGCCCCCGCCTCGATGCCCGATCGTCATGTGACTGACATTCATTTCATTTTCACCAGTTAGTCATTTTCTTGAGAGATCTTACGGCGGACTTATTTCTCCAATTCGATCACTGAAGGCAAATCAATGGCTCAGCACTGTGACTCGACCACCCTTGGTCGCAATGATTCAGACGCGCCCTTTTCTCGAAGCCGGCCGCGTCTGGTCAAACGAGCATCCTGCACGCTGATTCTCGGTGTCGCGGCCTTGATTGCCGCCTGCGGCGGCAGCGATTCGAGCAGCACGTCAACCGAACAGGTCCGGATCAGCGGCATTGCCGCAACTGGCGCCGCCATTGCGAATGCGCCGGTCACAGCCAAATGCACCGGCGGAACCAGTGCAGGCACGGCGACAACCACGGCAACCGGCACTTTCATGGTCTTTGCCCCCGGAACGCTGCCCTGCCTGGTCGAAGTCGACAACGGCGCACGCAAGATTTACTCGGTGGCGGTCGGCAGCGGCAATGTGGTCAACAATCTCAATGTGACCCCCCTGACCGACAATATTCTGGGTCAGATCAGCGCCGACACGACCGACTACTACGCGCGATTTGACGCCAAGGCAGCCGCCACGCTCACTGCGTCGACCATTGCTGCGGCACAGGGCAAGGTCGTGACGGCACTCGGGGCAGCAGGCCTGTCCTTGCCCTCCGGCGTGACTGATCTGCTGACCTCCAAGCTCGCTGTCGGCGACGATCATGACAAGCTGCTGGATTCGCTGGCCAAGGTCTCGGTGCCAGTCAAAGTGATCGCGCTGAATGACTTTCACGGAAATATCGAAAACCCGGCTGCAACCAATGGCGGACAGGTCACCATTCCTGATGCCAGCAATCCCGCAGGCACCAAGGTCAACGTCGGTGGCGCGGCTTATCTCGCCACACTCGTCAAATCCCTCAAGGCCAAAAACGCCAACAACATCGTCGTAGGTGCCGGCGATCTGATTGGGGCAGCACCCTTCGTTTCCACCGTGCTTCATCATGAATCGACGGTCGACATCCTCAATCGGATCGGTCTGGAAGTGACCGCGGTGGGCAACCATGAATTTGACGCAGGTAAGACCGAACTGCTTCGATTGCAAAATGGCGGCTGTTTCCCCGGCGGCACCCCAGGCACCGACACCTGTCTTCAGGACGGCAGCTTTCCGGGAGCGAAATTCAAGTGGCTGGCAGCCAACGTCGCGACCGACTCGGCAGGCACCACCCTGCTTCCGGCGACTTACATGAAGGATTTCGGCATCGTCAAGGTCGGTTTCATTGGCCTGACCCTGAAGGACACGCCGACCGCTGTGAGTGCAAGCGGCGTGACAGGCCTGACCTTCCTTGAGGAGTCGGCGGTGATCAATGCCCGCTCGACCGAGCTCAAGCGCAAGGGCGCCGATGCGGTCGTGGTGCTGATCCATCAGGGTGGTCAAACCACCGCCAGCACGCTGAACGACAAGAAATGCCCTGGGCTGTCGGGTGACATCGTTGGCGTGATGGACAAGATCGGCGCCAACGTGGACGTCGTAGTCAGCGGCCATTCGCATAATGAGTACAACTGTGTCTACAAGGGAAAGCTGCTGACCCAGGCTGCCTTCTACGGCGCGGTGGCCTCCGAGATTGATCTGACGGTGACGCCTTCGAAAGGCGTGACCGCCAAGTCGGCGGAGAGTCGCGCGGTGATCAACGACACCACGACCGCTGCATTGCCGGCAGGCTTCACCAAGCTGAGCAAGGATGCTGACGTGGACGCGGCCGTCACGCGCTATGTGACCCTCACCGCCCCGCTCAAGAACAAGGTTGTCGGCAGCATCACGGCTGACATCAAGCGTTGCCTGCTGAACAACAACCCGGTGCTTGGCAGGGATGAAACCTGCGAAGGCACGATGGGTGATGTGCTCGCCGATGCTTATCTGGCGGGTAGTCCGGCAGCCGATTTCTCGGTGACCAATCCTGGCGGTGTCCGGGCTGATCTCCTCTTTGCTAGCGCGGCAGGCAAAGTCACCTATGGTGATCTGCTGACCGTCAATCCCTTCGCCAACACGCTTTGCACGGTCGACTTGAGCGGGCAACAGATCATCCGTCTACTCGAACAACAGTGGGAAACCCCGAACTCGACCGCCAAGACAGGTATCAACGGCGGTGGTCGACTGTTGCAGATCTCGAAGGAACTGACCTACACCTGGGATGCGTCCAAGCCGCTTGGCGCCGCTCCCGGGTCAGGCGCTCGCGTGGTGGTATCGACGGTCAAGATCAATGGTCAGTCGATCGATCTTGCGAAGACCTATCGCATCGCGACGCTCAGCTTCCTGACCACCGGCGGCGACAACTTCACGGTCTTCACTCAGGGCAAAACCGTCTGCAGCGGCACGATCGATATCGATGCCCTGGTGACCTACTTCGGCGCGAAATCGCCGGTCGCGCCGCCTGCCTTCAGGACGACCCGGCTGAATTGATTCTCAGTGTCTGAACGGCGAACGACGTCGGTTCAGACTGAAACGCCCCCGGGAGGCCCAGCGGTCCTTTCGGGGGCGTTTCTTATTGGACGCAACGATGCCTGTGAAGCAGCGATACGCTAGCAGTTCGCGCGTCTAGACCCTGCGGTACCAGGCGATGCCTTCGGCATCGAGCTCGCGCACCGCTTCGCCGCGCGCGATCAGATAGTTCAGGTGCGCAATCGCCTCGCCGGTTGCCAGCCCCAGTACCTGATTGCCGTTGATCGGACGAGCAAAGAGTGAACCGAAGACGTCGATTACCCGACGCGGCTCGGCGAGCCGGTCGCGCAGCCGGTCGAGACCCCGCTCATGGCCGCCGGCCAGGCGATCGAGCCGGGCATGCAAACCGTAGAAGGGCTCGTTATGGGCCGGAAGCACCAGCACATCATCGGGAATCTCGCGCTTGAGCATGGCGATGGAGTCGAGCCATTCGCCCAGCGGATCACCTTCGGGTTCGGTCGGAAACACCGAGACATTCGAGGAGATCCGTGGCAGCACCTGGTCGCCGGAAATCAGCAGTTTGGCCTGTGCGCTGTAAAGGCAGGCATGTTCGGGCGAGTGACCCCGGCCGACGATGACCTGCCATTCGTTGGCACCGAGACTCAGTACCTGCCGGTCGCGCAACCGTTTGTAGTGCTCAGGCAAGGCCGAGACGCCCTTGCCGAAGCCACCGAAGCGCGATCGGTAATGTTCGATCGCGTCTTCGCTCCAGCCTGCCGCCCGATAGAAGCTGACGCCGTCTTCGGGCGCGCTGCGACCGGTATCGGCGACCAGCACTCGACAGGTGAGGTATTCGAGCCGGGTCATCAGCAGTTCGATATCGAACTCGCGAGACAGCCATCCGGCCATCCCGACATGGTCGGGATGCATATGCGTGACTACCAGGCGTTTGGGCTTGTTCGGGGCCAGGTCTTCGGCCAGAACCCGGGTCCAGGCCGCAATGGTTTCCGGGTTGTGGACACCGGTATCAACCAGCGTCCAGCCGCCCTCCTCTTCGATCGCCCACAGGTTGATGTGGTTGAGGGAGAAAGGCAGCGGCATGCGGATCCAGCGAACGCCGGGGGCCACCTCGCAGGACAGGCCGTCGTCGAGGACCGGCAGCGGGTAACTCAGGCCGTAGCGATCGACTTCGCGGCCGTCCTGGCGCTCGAGCGCCTCACTGTCCGTCGAGAGCAGTGAGGCATCCGGGATACCAGTGGGTGCGCTTGCAGCGACGCTGTGTGAATCCTTGCGACCAACCATTGGAGAGAGCCCGGAAAGCGGGGCCCCTCAGATCGGGTCCCAGTTGAAGACATCGCCCGAGCGTACCAGAGGATAGAAGCTTGCCTCCATTGAGGGCATGGCATGCGCAGCGATGCTTTCGGGGGTCCAGCCTTCGCTGCGATGGACCGAGCGTTGCGGCCTGCTCTGGCTCATCAGGAAG
>CAIKZV010000485.1 GCA_903831925.1 uncultured Burkholderiales bacterium | reverse complement strand
GCCGACCCCACCCTGCGCTCCGCGAAGGTCCAGCGCGAGGTGCTCAATATCGAACTGGCTGATCTCGAGCAGGCCCTGATGAAGGACTGGCGTCTGCCCGAGCTGCTCCAGCAACTGACCGACGACCACAACACTGCAGTGCCCCGAGTGCGCAATGTCATGCTGGCCACGGCGCTGGCCCGTCACAGCCAGAACAGCTGGCGCAATGCCGCCTTGCCGGACGACTTCATCGCAGTCGGCGAATTGCTCAACCTCTCGCCCGAGGCTGCACGCGGATTGGTTCGCGAGCTCGACGTGACCGCGATGGCCGAACTCGACTGAGGACCGCGCGCTGAGGACAGACCGTGCCCTGCGCCGGCTCACGCCGCAGACGCCGGTGCGCGGCGCTGACGCAGCAGGGTCAGATTGGGACTGATAGCGATCATGACCATGCCGAGCAGCGCAATCGCATCGGGCAGGTTGCCGAAGACCAGCCAGCCGATCGGAATCGACAGCAGCATCTGCAGATAGGACCACGGCGACAGACGTGAGGCCGGTGCCAGACCATAGGCCCGCGCCAGCAGCAGATGCCCGGCCGAACCGAGCACGCCCAGCATGCCAAACACCGCCCAGTCGAGTGCGCCCATGCCGGGTATCTCCCACCAGCCTGGCGCCCACCAGAGCGGCGCAGCCAGCGTCATGATCGCGGCGCCCACCAGGCCGCTGTAGAGGACCTGCACCTCGGGCGAATCGGCATGCGCCTGCGCACGCGTGAGCGTCTGATAGGCCGCATTGCCCGCAGCCGCCCCCAGGACCAGCAGCGACCCCGCCAGCGGCAAGTCGCCACCGGGCCGGATGATCACCAGCACGCCGGCAAAGCCGAGCGCCACCGCGGCCCAGGTCTGCCAGCCCGGCCGCTCCCCGAGAAACAGGGTGGCGAAGACGGTGACCAGAATCGGCGTCGTGAAAAAGACCGCCGCGCCCTGGGCAAGCGGCATGGTCTTTAAGGCCGCGAAATAGAGCATGGTGATCGTCACCATCAGCAGGCCGCGCATGCCCTGGCGTAATGGATGAGCCGTCTTGAGAATCGACAGTCCGCGGCTTGGCATGAAGACCGCAAGCACCACCAGCAGATGACCGAGATAACGCGACCAGGCGATTGCGGGGACCGGCACGCCACGCATGCCGAGCCACTTGCCGCTTGCATCGAGCAGGATCAGGCAAACCAGCGCGGACAGCAGCAGCAGGACCGCACGACCTTGGGTGGAAGAAGGCATCTTTGCTAGTCTACCGGCTTGGCCTCAAGCCCCCTCTTGCCCACCGCAAGACCCATCAGGAGTCACACCATGCAGACACTGGCACAGGATGTCGAAGACGATATCGCACAGGCCACAGCCGCCTTGCGCACCGATACCGTGTCGATGCTGTCCGAACTCGTCGCCCTGCCCTCGCTGCTCGGCGCAGAAGCCGGCGCACAGGACTGGATGGCCGATCGCCTGGGGAGCATGGGGCTTGCGGTCGAGCGCTTCGACATCGACGAGGCCAAGCTGAAAAACCACAAGGGATGGTCGCCCTCGATCATCTCGTATGACGGTCGCCCGAATGTGGTCGGTGTTCACCGGCCAAGTGAAGTCAAGGGCCGATCGCTGATTCTCAACGGCCATATCGATGTGGTGCCGGTCGGCAACGACTCGATGTGGACCACGCCGCCCTTCTCACCGCGCGTCGACGGCGACCGGCTCTACGGTCGGGGTGCGGCCGACATGAAGGCCGGCATCATCGCCTGGCTCAATGCGTTTCGGGCCCTGCAGTCGATCGGCCTGGAGCCTGCGGCGCCGGTCTATCTGCAGTCGGTGATCGAGGAAGAGTGCACCGGCAACGGCGCGCTCGCCTGCCTGGTGCAGGGCTATCACGCCGATGCCGCGATCATCACCGAGCCGGGCGACGGCCTGCTGCGCGCCCAGCTTGGCGTGATGTGGCTGACCCTCGAAGTCACCGGTGTGCCGGTGCACGCGATGGTGGCCCACACCGGCACTAATGCGATCGATGCCGCGCGCAACCTCTTTGCCGAGCTCAAGCTGCTAGAGCGCGAATGGAACGAGCCCTCGAAACGCCACGCCCTGTGGTGCCATCACGATCATCCGATCAACTTCAACCTCGGCCGCCTGATGGGTGGCGAGTGGCATTCGTCGGTCGCCACCACCGCGCGGGCCGACATCCGCCTGTCGTTTTATCCGGGCATGAGCCGCGAGCAGGTCAAAGCCGCGGTCGAGGCACGGCTGGCTGAGGCGCATGCCGCCTCGCCCTCGCGCGCCTCGGTGAACTACCGGGTGATCTATCAGGGCTTTCAGTCGGAAGGCTGCGTGATGGACGCCGGCGAACCGGTGCTCACCGAACTGGCCCGCTGCCACCGCGATGTAACAGGCCGCGACATCGAACTCACCGTCAGCACCGGCACGACCGATGCACGCACCTTCAATCTCTATGGACCGATTCCGGCGACCTGCTACGGCCCGATCGGCGAGTCGATTCACGGCATCGACGAGTGGGTCTCGATCGACAGCACCATGGCCTGCACCGAGGTGCTGGCGCGCTTTATCGCCCGCTGGTGCGGCGTGAACCGGCGCCGCTGACGCGCTGATTGCCGACCGCTGGTGACCACCTGAGCGGATCGCCACCGGGGGCGCACGATACAATGCCGGATGGCCCGAACGCCTCCTCCGGCAGATTCCTCGCGGCCCGCAAGCGTCATCCATCGTCTCAGGGTCAGAACCCGCGCGATTCGGCGGCAGGCTTCGGGCCTGTCCCCCAGCACCCGCGGCATCCTGTGGGCGCTCGGCGCGGGCCTGTCCTTTTCAGTTGCCAATGCGGCGCTGCGGATCCTCACTCTCGAAATCCATCCGATGCAGGGGCAATTCCTGCGCTATGCCTTCGGCATGCTGCCGCTGCTGCCCCTGCTGTGGCGCGTCGGCCTGCGCGGCTTGCAGCCCGAATCGATGAAGGGCCAGCTGTGGCGGGCGATGCTGCATACCGTCGGCCTGTCGCTGTGGTTTCTCGCCCTGCCGCACCTGCCGCTTGCCGACATGACCGCCATCAGCTTCACCAATCCGCTCTTCGTGCTGGTCGGCGCGGCATGGGTGCTCAAGGAGCCGATGAGCACTGCCCGTTGGGTGTCGGTAGCGGTCGGCTTCATGGGCGTACTGGTGGTGGTCGGCCAAGGCCTGTCGGGCAGTGGCGGCTGGTACAGCCTGCTGATGCTGGCCTCGGCGCCGGTCTTTGCCGGCTCCTTCCTGCTCACCAAAGTCCTCACCCGGCGCGACTCGGTCTCGGTGATCGTCTTCTGGCAGACGCTGCTGGTCACCCTGCTGTCGCTGCCGCTGGCACTCGCCGCCTGGACCGGGCTGTCGGCCTGGCAATGGCTGCTGGCCCTCATCGGCGGTGTGCTCGGGACGGCTGGCCACTACTGCCTGACCCGCTCCTTCGCCTCGGCCGACATCTCGGCCACGCAGTCGGTCAAGTTCGTCGACCTGCTCTGGGCGGCCGGCATCGGCTGGATCGTCTTCAGCGACCCGATCCGCCCCAGCACGCTGCTGGGCGGCGCGATCATCGTCGCCTCGATCGCCGGGCTGGCGCGCTATGAGCGCCTTCGTCCGGCAAGCCCGGCAGCCTGACATGCGCATCGACGCTGTGCGCGAGCAGCTGCGCGGCCATGGTGCGCGCGAGCCCCATGTCGTGCATCTGCTTCGCCAATGGATCGAGACGAAGCCCTTGGGCAGCGACGGGCGAAAACCGGCCGACTTCCTGCCGCTGCGGCTTCGCCAGGCCCTGCCCGCGCTGCAGCGCTCGCTCGACGACATCGCACGGGTCAGCTCAAGTCACCCTGCGCGCGACGGCTCGACCCGTCTGCTGATGGCACTGGCCGACGGCCAATCGGTCGAGACCGTGCTGCTGCCGCGCGAAGGCGTATGCGTCTCGACGCAGGTTGGCTGTGCGGTGGGTTGCGTGTTCTGCATGACCGGCCGCGACGGACTGCTGCGCCAGGTCGGCAGCGCCGAGATCGTGGCGCAAGTGATCGCCGCCCGTGCACGTGCGCCGGTGCGCAAGGTGGTCTTCATGGGCATGGGCGAGCCGGCGCACAACCTCGATAATGTGCTCGAGGCGATCGACCTGCTCGGCACGCTTGGCGGCATCGGCCACAAGAGCCTGGTGTTTTCGACGGTGGGCGATGCCAGGGTCTTCGAGCGGCTGCCCACCCAGCGCGTCAAGCCCGCGCTCGCCCTGTCGCTGCACACCACCCGCGCCGATCTGCGCGAAACCCTGCTGCCGCGGGCACCGCGGATTGCGCCCGATGAGCTGGTTGCGCAGGCCCAGGCCTATGCGCGCACCACCGGCTATCCGGTGCAATACCAGTGGACCCTGATCAACGGTGTCAACGACGGGGATGATGAAGTCGAGGGCATTGCCCGTCTGCTGGCAGGCGAATACGCAGTCATGAACCTGATTCCATATAACTCGGTCGAAGGCCTGGCTTATGCGCGCCCCTCGCCCGAACGGGCCATCACCATGGTGCGGATGCTGCGCGACCGCGGCGTGCTGGCGACCCTGCGACAGTCGGCCGGCCAGGATGTCGATGCCGGCTGCGGACAACTGAGGGCGAGGACGATTCCGATCGTGGCGGCATAGAGGATCGGGCTGAACATCGCGATCGGGCTGAACATCGCGATCGGGCTGAACACCGCGATCGGAGCTGTCCTGGCGGTCAACCCGCCTTCTTTTTCCCGATGCGGCTTTCGGTGCCGGCCGCAAGCTTGGCAATGTTCTGACGATGACGCCAGATCAGCAGCACGCTCATGATCGCAATCGGCACGATCACCGCGTCGGCCCCGAAGAGCCACCATGCAAAGAGCGGTGCGCACACTGCGGCCAGCAGCGCCGCAAGCGATGAATAACGGGTGATCACCGCAATCAGCAGCCAGGTGCCGAGCGTGCACAGACCGAGCAACGGCGAGAGCGCG
>CAIKZV010000484.1 GCA_903831925.1 uncultured Burkholderiales bacterium | reverse complement strand
TGGCCAACCGGCAACCCGATCTGAGCAAACCAGTCGAGCAGCGCGGCATGCGAAGTCGGCAGCGCCATGTCGGGCGAAGCGTCGCCGACGCCATAGGCAAAAAAGCGCAGCGGCCGCTGTGCGGTCAGCGCCGGATCGAGCTGTCGCAGGCTGCCTGCGGCAGCATTTCGAGGATTGACGAAGCGCTTGTCGCCGCGCTCGGCCTGAGCCTGATTGAGTCGATCGAAGTCGCGCCGGAACATCAGCACTTCGCCACGCACCTCGAGACGCTTTGGCACCGGCCCGGTCAACTGAAGCGCAATGGCGCGCACGGTTCGCAGATTTGCGGTCACGTCTTCGCCCACCTGGCCGTCGCCGCGGGTCGCACCCTGCACAAAGCGACCATCTATGTAGAGCAGGCTCACCGCCAGTCCGTCGAACTTCAGCTCGGCGCAATACCGCAACTGCGAGACATCGAGCCCGCCGGCAGCGGCTGCCTCGCGTACCCGCCGATCGAAACCGGCCACATCCTGATCGTCGAAGGCATTCTGCAGGGACAGCATCGGCACAGCGTGTCGGACCTGACCGAAGGCACCGACCGCAGCGCCACCCACGCGCTGCGTTGGCGACATCGGGTCGGCAAATTCGAGATGCGCCGCTTCGAGCGCCACCAGCTCGTGAAAGAGGCGGTCGTACTCGGCGTCGGGAATCGACGGCGCGTCGAGCACATAGTAGGCGTGGTTGTGGCGCTCGAGCTCTCGACGCAGGGTATCGATTGCCGCGCCGGTTTGCGCTGAACGCTCGGGGGCAGGATCGCCCATGATCGCTGCCGTCAGTTGAAGACGCGCAGTGCAGCGCTCGAGCCGGCAGCAAGGCCCGCACGGCGAAGCCCGTCGTAGCGCTCTTCAAGCTGCCTGGACACCACCGCCACCTGCGCCGTGCTGAGCGGACGCTGGGCATCATCGACCAATTCCCCGCCGGTCATCTGGGCGCATCGCCGCGCGCAATCGATCATGGCCTTCCAGGGCTGCTCGGTGACCGGCGCTCGCGGCACATCGAGCAGCAAGGTGAGCTGCTCGGCACGCTCGCCGAAAGACAGCGAGAAAATCACCTCACCCGCATCGCCCAGCCTCACATAGCGATTGCTGCCGCGCTCTGCCAGTCCGAGCGATCGGGCCAGCACCGCAAGTTCATCGTTCGACAGGGCGGTCGGCGTCTCGATGTTGGCACCGATCAGTGCATCGAGCGCCGCGCAAAAATCGTCGAGCCGACGCGCGTGATCGAGCACCGGCGACATCGCCGGCACGATCGCACCGCCTGCGCCCAGCGCAACCCCCAGTGAGGTCACGGCGGATTCGAATTCGGAAAACTCCATCGCATTGAGCGGACCGGTGCGATTGGCCAGCAACACGCCCGCTCGGACCCGCTGCAGTGCACCGCTGGCGGCAGTCGGGACGATCCATTGGCCGTTGCCGGTATCAGCCTCGATGGCCACCGGCTTGGTACCGACGCGACGCAGCACACCGGCTGCGGTGAGGAGGCGCTCGGGCATGACCGGGCCGGCCAGCGGCAGCTCGACGATGCAATCGAGCCGGGCGTCGAGAATCGGCCCGGGGTCAAGGCCGCGTTGCGGCATCGACAAGGTCTGATCGGCCAGCCAGGGCTCGGCGCTGTCGCCGTGCAGGCGCTCGCTGGCGAGCAGGGGGTCATCGGAGCGGTCGAAGTCGGT
>CAIKZV010000483.1 GCA_903831925.1 uncultured Burkholderiales bacterium | reverse complement strand
GACGAGGCGATCCTGCTGGCAGACCGCATCCTGCTGATGAGCAACGGCCCGCACGCGCGCATCGCCGAGATCGTGCGCAACACCCTGCCGCGCGAGCGAACGCGCCTGACCATCCATCACGACCCGCAGTTCTACCGGATCCGCAATCATCTGGTCGATTTCCTGGTGCACCGATCCAAGCTGATCCAGCGAGGCGGTGCCGATCCGTCATCGGTGACCGGCGCCGGTCCGATCGAGGTCTCGCCCGGTCTCTTGCCCGATGCTCAACCCCTTCCCGCCAATTCCTAGTCTGGAGATCCGATCGAAATGGACCGCAATGATGTCACCCGAAAAATTGTCGAAACCAAGGTCAGCAAGCGCATCAAATGGGCCGATGTGGCGGCCCGTGTCGGTCACAGCAAGGAGTGGGTGACCGCCGCCTGCCTCGGGCAGATGACACTCGACGAGAAGCAGGCCACGGTGATCGGCGACATCTTCGGGCTGACCGAAGACGAGATGGCCTGGCTGCAGGTCGTGCCCTACAAAGGCTCGCTGCCGACCGCGGTGCCCACCGATCCGCTGATCTATCGCTGGTACGAGATCGTCAGTGTCTATGGCACGACGATCAAGGAGCTGATTCATGAAGAATTCGGCGACGGCATCATGAGCGCGATCGACTTCTCGATGGACATCACCCGCGAACCCGACCCCAAGGGTGACCGCGTGCATGTCGTGCTGAGCGGCAAGTTCCTGCCTTACAAGACCTACTGAGCGCGAGCGGCGTCGCGCTGCTCGGCGCGGCGATCGGCTCGCGTTCATCGGACCGCACTGATCCGTCTGCCACGCGATGGTGCGTGGCGCGCACCATTGGTATGCGATTTCGAGCCCCGGCTGTATACAATCCCCGTCCTGGGTTGTATTCGAATGTGTTTTCGCATGGTACGGCTCTTGCATTGGGTCGACCGTGAGCCATCCATCCGCTGCGGCGCAAAATGCCGCCGACCTTGTCCTGATCGGCCTTGCCAAGCGATTCGGCGAAACGCTTGCTGTCGCCGGAATCGACCTGACAATTCCTGCCGGAAGCTACTGCTGTCTGCTCGGGCCATCGGGGTGTGGCAAGACCAGCACGCTTCGCATGATCGCCGGCCACGAATCGGCCACCGAAGGCGATGTGCTCCTCGGGTCCCGCAACATCACGGCCTTGCCGGCCGCGCAGCGCGGCACGGCCATGATGTTCCAGAGTTATGCGCTTTTCCCGCATCTGAGTGCGCTCGACAACGTGGCCTTCTCGCTCAAGATGCGCGGCGTTGATCGCGTCAAGCGTCAGGCGCGTGCGACCGAATTGCTCGAGATGGTCGACATGGGGCCTTATGCCCTGCGCAAACCCTCCGAGCTCTCGGGCGGACAGCAGCAGCGGGTCGCGCTTGCGCGGGCGCTGATCACCCAGCCCAGGGTGCTTCTCCTCGATGAGCCGCTGTCGGCGCTCGATCCGTTTTTGCGGGTTCGCATGCGTGCTGAACTCAAGCGCTGGCAGTCCGAGCTCGGCCTGACCTTTGTACATGTCACCCATTCGCAGGAAGAGGCACTGGCCCTGTCGGATCAGGTCGTGGTGATGAATGCCGGGCGCATCGAGCAGACCGACACTCCGCGCGAGATTTTCGAGGCGCCGGCCACCGAATTCGTCGCCCGTTTCATGGGTGGCCACAACGTGATCACGGTGGCGGGCGAACTGGTGTCGCTGCGCGCCGATCGCACCCTGCTGGCCCGCGATGTGCTGCCCGATGCGCCGGGCTTCGCGGCCCGCGTGGTGTCGACCGAATATCAGGGCACGCATGTGCTGATCAGCCTGCAGGCAGAGCACGCCGGCGAGCTCACGGCCATGGTGCGCGAAGACCCCTTGTTGTCGGTGCCGTATGCGCCTGGTGATGCCGTATACCTGCACTGGAAGTCCGAAGACCTGCATCGCCTTGTTCCTGCCCCTGCCTCTGTCCCCACCCACTGAAGGAGAAGACCATGACCGAACCTGTTCGCCCGGCCGACTTGGCCGCGCCGAAGTCCGAGAATCGCCGCACGCTGATCAAGTGCGTCACCGCCGCCGGTGTCGTCACCGGCTTTCCGTATGTCCATGCACAGGAAAAAGTGGTGCTGCGTTACCTCGGTACCGCCGTCAATCAGGACAAGGCGATCGGCGATAAATTCAAGGCCGATACCGGCATCGAAATTCAGTACATCCCGGTCACAACCGACGATGTCACCAAGCGCGCCGTGACCGCGCCCAACTCCTTCGATCTGATCGACACCGAGTACTTTTCGCTCAAGAAGATCATCCCCACCGGCAATCTGATGGGCATCGATTCGAAGCGCATCAAGAATGCCGACAAGATCACCTCGCTCTTTACCAGAGGCGAAGTCAACGGCAAGAAAGTGGGCGATCAGGGCACCGCGCCCAAGAAAGTCATGTAT
>CAIKZV010000482.1 GCA_903831925.1 uncultured Burkholderiales bacterium | reverse complement strand
CCGATCTGGATCGGCACCTCGGCGCCGACCTCGTTCAGGATGGCCTTGATCGCGACCTCATTGCGCGGCTTGCCGGCAAACGCGCCATTGAGGTCGACCAGATGCAGCCGCCGTGCGCCGAGATCGACCCACTTGCGCGCCATGGCGGCGGGATCTTCGGAGAAGACGGTTGCATCGTTCATGTCGCCCTGACGAAGGCGAACGCAACGGCCATCCTTGAGGTCGATGGCGGGGATCAGCAGCATGGGGCGGGCATTGGACGCGGGCGGGATCGAGGGCCGACGCCGGACACGTCGGAAGGGGGTGAGTGGCGTGAAGGCCGGTCAGGGCTGCCAGGCAACGAAGTTGGCATACAGACGCAACCCGTTGGCGGCGCTTTTTTCAGGATGGAACTGGGTAGCGAAAATATTATCCCTCGCCACCGCGCAGGTAAAGCGCAGGCCGTGCTCAGTACTGCCGACGCTGTCGGCCGGATCGGCCGGCTGCGCGTAGTAGCTGTGCACGAAATAGAAGTAGGACTCGTCCTCGACGCCAGCCCACAGGGGATGCGACCTGTCCTGGTGGACCCGATTCCAGCCCATATGCGGCACCTTCAGCCGACTGCCATCCGGCGCGGTCATGGCAGCGACCGGAAAGCGGACTACCTCGCCGGGCAGGCAACCCAGCCCGGCCGTGTCGCCCTCGTCACTGTGGTCGAACAGCATCTGCTCGCCGATGCAAACGCCGAAAAGCGGCTTGTTGCGGGCGGCCTCGAGGAGCGCCGCGCGCAGGCCGGACTCATCGAGATGGCGCATGCAGTCGGGCATCGCCCCCTGACCGGGCAGCACCACACGATCGGCGCTGCGCAGCTCGGCCGGGTCGGACGAGATGATGACTTTCGCCTCGGGGGCGACATGCTCGAGCGCCCGGGCAACCGATCGAAGATTGCCCATTCCGTAGTCGACCACCACGATCGTCGTCATCGGCGCCTGCGTCGCTCAGCCCTGGAGCGTGCCCTTGGTGGACGGGATCTGGCCGGCCGCGCGCGGGTCGATTTCAAGCGCCATGCGCAGGGCACGCGCAAACGCCTTGAAGATCGTCTCGCACTGGTGATGAGCGTTGTCGCCGCGAAGATTGTCGACATGGACCGTCATCTGCGCGTGATTGACGAAGCCCTGGAAGAACTCGTGCGCGAGGTCGACATCGAAGCCGCCGATCATGGCGCGCTTGAAGTCGACATTCCAGACCAGCCCGGGGCGACCCGAGAAATCGACCACGACCCGCGACAGCGCCTCGTCGAGCGGCACATAGGCATGACCGTAGCGGCGGATGCCCTGCTTGTTGCCGACCGCCTGAGCCATCGCCTGCCCGAGGGTGATGCCAATGTCCTCGACGGTGTGGTGGCCGTCGATATGCAGATCGCCGTCGGCCTGCACATCGAGGTCGATCAGACCGTGACGGGCGATCTGGTCGAGCATGTGATCGAGGAAGGGCACGCCGGTGGCCAGTTGCTGGCGGCCGGTGCCATCGAGATCGATGCGCACACGGATCCTGGTTTCGGCGGTATCGCGGCGGACTTCGGCGGATCGCATGGCGTGGGCTGAAAAGGACGGGCGTGAACGAAGGAGGAAAACAGTGGCGCAGAAACGGCAGTGACGTGAACGGTCGCCCGATTCAGCCGGAAACCGCCAGGGCCGACCTCAGAGCCGCAAGCAGGGTGGCGTTCTCATCGGGCGAACCCACCGTGAACCGCAGGCAATTAGCCAGCAAAGAATGCATTCTACCGACATCCTTGATCAGCACGCCCTGCGCCCGCATGGCGGCAGCGGTCGCCGGACCGTCGGCCACCCGCACCAGCACGAAGTTGGCCACTGAATCGAAGGCCACCACGCCCGGCATCGCGCGCAGCGCGGCCAGCAGATGGCCTCGGTCGGTGCGCAGTCGCGCGGCCTGCTCGAGCAGCACATCGAGGTGCTCCAGCGCAAATTCGGCAGCCGCCTCGTCGAGTGAACTGATGTTGTAGGGCGGGCGAACCTTGTCGAATTCGTCGATCCAGTGGGGTGCTGCCGCCATGTAGCCCAGACGCACGCCGGCCAGCCCGAGCTTGCTGACCGTGCGCATCACCACCAGATTGTCGTGGCGTGCGAGCTCGGGCATCCAGCTGTCGGGGGCAAAGGGCTGGTAGGCCTCATCAAGCACCACCAGGCCGGGGGCGGCCGCGATGATCTGCTCGATGCCGGCGCGGTCGAACGCGTTGCCGGTGGGGTTGTTGGGATAGGCGATCCAGACGATCGCCGGCTGATGCTCGGCGATGGCCGCCAGCATCGCCGGCAGATCGAGCGAGAAGTCGCAGGCCAGCGGCACCGGCACGAAGCGGCTGCCGGCCAGGCGGGTCGAGACGTCGTACATCACGAAGCTGGGCACCGGCGCGACGATGCTTGCGCCCGGGCGGGCAGTGGCTACCGACATGATGGTGATGAGTTCGTCCGAGCCGTTGCCAAGCAGCAGCCCGGCATCGGCGG
Source organism: uncultured Burkholderiales bacterium (assembly GCA_903831925.1). Classification (GTDB taxonomy): domain Bacteria; phylum Pseudomonadota; class Gammaproteobacteria; order Burkholderiales; family Burkholderiaceae_E; genus UBA4615. Next base: position 136 of record CAIKZV010000482.1, on the reverse strand, counting down.
GCACGCCGAACTTGTCGCGGATCATGGCCTTCAGGCGGGCATAGGACGGCGCCGGATAGCGGTTGATGGCGATGGCCCCGAGCCGCTCGCCGAGCGCGCGCTGCAGTTCGGGCGGCAGGCGATAGGGGTTTTCCAT
>CAIKZV010000481.1 GCA_903831925.1 uncultured Burkholderiales bacterium | reverse complement strand
GGTAACCGACCCGACCATCGACAGCCAGATGGTCGAGCTCAAGGCCTCGGGCGCCGATGTGTTCTTCAACATCACCACGCCCAAGTTTGCCGCGCAGGCAATCAAGAAAGCGGCTGAGATCGGCTGGAAGCCGCAGCATTACCTCAACAGCGTGTCCAACTCGCCGGCCGCGGTGATGAACAACGCGGGCGCAGAGGCAAGCCTCGGCATTCTCACGGTGTATTACCTGAAGGATCCGACCGACAGCCAGTGGTTCAACACGCCCGAGTACAAGGACTGGCTGGCCTTCATGCAGAAGTACTATCCCGGCGGCGACATCAAGGACAACTTCAATGTCTTTGGCTACACCATGGCGCAGGGTATCGTTCAGGTGCTCAAGCAGTGCGGCGACAACCTCACCCGCGAGAACATCATGAAGCAGGCGGCCAGCCTCGACATGAATCTGCCGATGCTGCTGCCAGGCGTGAACGTCAAGACCAGCGCCGATGACTTCTATCCGATCGAGCGCGAGCAGGTTGCTACCTGGGACGGCAAGACCTGGGCGCTGTCGGGCAAGACGCTCGGCCGCTGAGCGAGCAGTTCAGTCACAGTCGCGCCGAGTTTTGCGCGACCGTGATGAAGCAGGCCTCGCCTCGGTGGCGGGGCCTTTTCATATCACTTGGAGGAGACAACCATGAAACGCCATTTTTTGAAGGCTGCCGCGGCGACTGCCGGTGCGCTGCTGGTTTCCCGGGCAGGGTTTGCCCAGAAGAAGTACGACGACGGTGCCTCTGACAAGGAGATCAAGATCGGCGGGATCAGCCCCTATTCGGGCCCGGCTTCGGCCTACGGCACGATCGGCAAGGGCATCAAGGCCTATTTCGACAAGGTCAATGCCGACGGTGGCGTGAACGGACGCAAGCTGGTCTGGGTGTCGTATGACGACGGCTACAACCCGGCCAAGACGGTCGAGATGGCGCGCAAGCTGGTCGAGCAGGACGAAGTGCTGCTGATCTTCAATGTGCTCGGCACGCCGACCAATTCGTCGATTCACAAGTACATGAATCAGAAGAAGGTGCCGCAGCTCTTCAATGCGACCGGCGCCACCAAGTGGGGCGAGCCCAAGGACTTCCCCTGGACGATGGGCTGGCAGCCGAGCTATCAGTCGGAAGCCAAGATCTATGCCCAGCACATCCTGGACACCAAGCCCAACGCGAAGATCGCGATCATCTATCAGAACGACGACTACGGTCGCGACTATCTGAAGGGCTTTGAAGACGGGCTTGGCGACAAGGCCAAAACCATGATCATCAAGAAGCTGACCTACGAGTCGACCGACGCCACGATCGACAGCCAGATGGTCGAGCTCAAGGCATCGGGTGCCGATACCTTCTTCAACATCACCATTCCGAAGTTCGCCGCCCAGGCCATCAAGAAGGCGGCCGAAATCGGCTGGAAGCCGACGCACTATCTCAACGGCGTGTCTTCGTCAGTCGCCTCGGTGATCATTCCGGCGGGTGTCGAGAATGCGACCGGTGTCATCACCGCCTACTACCTCAAGGATCCGACCGATCCGACCTGGGGTGGCACCCCCGAGTACAACGAGTGGCTGGTCTGGATGCAGCGCTACTACCCGTCGGGCGACATCAAGGACTCCAACAATGTCTATGCCTACTGCGCGGCGCAGACCATGGTTGAGGTCCTGAAAAAGGCCGGCAACAACCTCACCCGCGAAAACGTCATGAAGCAGGCGGCCAACCTTGATCTGAAGCTGCCGATGCTGCTGCCCGGCGTGAACGTCAAGACCGGTCCGGATGACTTCTTCCCGATCGAGCGCCAGCAGCTGCAGAAGTGGGACGGCAAGAGCTGGGTATTGTTCGGCAAGGTCTACGGCCGCTGATCGCTGGGCGGGTGCACGGTCTGGTTCGCCAGCCGTGGCCCGCGCTGGTTACGCTAGACGGCGCTCTGGTCGCTAGCCGCGTTTGTCCCTGGCCGTCTTCGTCGCCAGCCGCCTTCGATGGCGGCGATTTGCTTCAGGCCGTCGTGTTGACGCCGTAGCCCGGTGTGGCGGCGATGTCGCCACCGGGGCGGATCGCCACCGCGCAGTACTTGAACTCCGGAATCTTGCCGACCGGATCGAGCGCCGAATTGGTCATCAGGTTGGCCGCGGCCTCGTGATAGGCAAAGGGGATGAAGACCGTTCCGGGCGGCACGCCGTCGTCGCGGCGCACACTCAGGCTGACTTCGCCTCGCCGCGAACGGACGGTGATCGGGTCGCCGATCTGCAGCGCCATCGCCGCCATGTCGGCACCGCACAGCGATGCGGTGGCGATCGGCTCGATCGCATCGAGCACGGTGGTCCGTCGCGTCATGCTGCCGGTATGCCAGTGCTCCAGTTGGCGACCGGTGATCAGCACAAAGGGATAGTCGGCGTCGGGTCGTTCGTCTGCCGGGATGATGCTTGCGGGCACCAGGTGGACGCGCCCGTCGTCGGTATCGAAGCGCGTCATGAACACCGTCGGCGCACCCGGGTCGTCTTCAGTGAGGCAGGGATAGGTCACGCTCGATTCGCGCTGCAGCCGCTCCCAGCTGATACCGGCGATCGAGGTGTGCATCGCCTGGCGCATTTCTTCATAGACCTGGGCCACGCCTGCACTGGCCACTGCCTCGATCGCGGTGGCATTGGCAACGTCGCCGGCAAGATCGGGCGTGGCCGTCCCGTAGTGCCAGCCAAGCCCCATGCGATTGGCGATCGCCTGGATGATCCACAGATCGGGGCGGGCGTCGCCCGGGGCGCTGATGGCCTGTCTGCCGAGTTG
>CAIKZV010000480.1 GCA_903831925.1 uncultured Burkholderiales bacterium | reverse complement strand
CCTGGGTGCGGGCGGTCATCCGGTGCTCGACTTCGGCACCCTGTCGATGGCGGCGTAACGCGGTGCGGCCCGCTGGCATGGTGCTGGCCCTGGCCCTGATTTGAGCGAGCGATCCCGATGAGCGTTGCCGAACCACCGATGTTGCAAAAGATTGCCACCCGAAGCGGCCTGGTCTTCGATGCCTGGGTCGCCGGACCCATCGAGGGCGATCTGGTCGTGCTCCTGCATGGCTATCCGCAGTCGCGGCACGCCTGGCGCGATCAGATTCCGGCGCTCGCCGGGGCGGGCTATCGGGTCGTCGCGCCCGATCAGCGAGGCTATTCGCCTGGCGCGCGCCCCGACCCTGCAGACTTGTCCCACTATCACTACGATCGGCTGGTGTCCGACGTGCTTGATCTGGCGGCCGCGTGCGGCTATGAGGCAGGTCGTTTTCATCTGGCGGGCCATGACTGGGGTGGACAGGTGTCCTGGGGGGTGGCCGATCGCCATCCCGATCGCCTGGCCTCGCTCACCATTCTGTCGCGCCCTCATCCTTCGGCCTTCGCGATGGCCTTGCAGGCGCCCGACGGTGACCAGAAATATCGCTCCCGTCATCACCGTGCTTTCCTCGATCCTGCCACCGCGGGGCTGCTGCTCGAGGATGGCGCACGGCGACTTCGCGAGCGCCTGGCCGAATCTGGGGTGCCGCCATCTGCCGTCGATATGTATCTCTCGGTGCTTGGCACGCCTGCGGCGCTCGAGGCAGCGCTCGCCTGGTACCGCGCACAGCATGAGCTGCGCGTGAGCATGGGCGCGATCCGCGTACCCACGCTCTTTGTGTGGGGTGATGCCGATGCCACCGTCGGCAAAATGGCCGCGCAGTCCACGGCCGATTTCGTCAGTGCGCCATTCCGATTCGTGGTGCTCGATGGCGTCGGACATTTTTCAACCGATGAGCAGCCGCAACGCATCAGCGAACTGCTTCTCGAGCAACTTGCGCGTTATCCGGTCTGAGTCCCGCCATCGGGTCTGAATCTCACCAGATCTCGCGACGCCGCTTACTTCAATCCTATCGAGACACCCTAGAGGAGCAGTCATGATTAAAACCCGATTTACCGAAATGTTCGGCGTCGAGCATCCGATCGTGCAGGGCGGCATGCAATGGGTCGGTCGTGCCGAACTCGTTGCGGCGGTGGCAAACGCCGGTGCGCTGGGCTTCATCACAGCGCTCACCCAACCCACGCCCGATGATCTGCGTCGTGAGATCGCCCGCTGTCGTGAACTGACCGACAAGCCCTTCGGCGTCAACCTGACGATCTTGCCCACGCTCACGCCGCCGCCTTATGCCGAATACCGTCAGGCGATCATCGATTCTGGGGTTCGCATCGTCGAGACTGCCGGCAACAATCCGCAGGAGCACATCACCGAGCTTAAGAAGGCCGGTGTCAAGGTGATCCACAAATGCACTGCGGTGCGTCATGCACTCAAGGCCGAGCGCATTGGCGCCGACGCGATTTCGATTGACGGCTTCGAATGTGCCGGCCATCCCGGCGAGGACGATACGCCTGGCCTCATCCTGATCCCGGCTGCGGCCGACAAGGTCAAGATCCCGATGATCGCCTCGGGTGGTTTCGGTGACGCACGCGGACTGGTAGCCGCTCTGGCACTGGGTGCCGAGGGGATCAACATGGCCACGCGCTTCATGTGCACCGTCGAAAGCCCGATCCATCAGCGCATCAAGGAGCAGATCGTTGCCAATGACGAGCGCGCCACCGAGCTGATCTTCCGCACCCTTCGCAACACCTCGCGCGTGGCCAGCAATACCGTCAGCCGCGAAGTTGTGGCGATCGAGAGCAAGGGCGGCGCCACCATCGACGATCTGCGTCATCTGGTGGCAGGTCAGCGTGGCCGCGGCGTCTATGAATTCGGCGACCCGGATGCCGGCATCTGGTCGGCCGGTCAGGTACAGGGTCTGATTCACGACATTCCGACCTGCGCCGAACTGGTCTCGCGCATCGTGCGCGAGGCCGAGGCGATCATCGATGCGCGCCTGAAGGGGATGCGCTCAGCCGCCTGATCCTTACCCCATTACCGTGTGCCCCAACCGTCTTCGAGGGTAGCGAGAAAGGCGATCACATCGTCGATCTCGCGCTCATCGAGCGCTGGCGCCTGACCAGGCTGGCGGTCGTAGGGCACTTCCTTTCGATTGACATTGCCATGCCAGCGGGCGGGCAAGTCGTCGAACTTGTTGACGCTGCCATCGGCCTTGCGCGGATACCAGCGTTCGGGATGGGTATCGCGCTGAACGTAAAAAATCAGGGCGTCTTTCAGGGACCGGTATCGGCCGTTATGAAAGTAGACCTGACGCAGGGTGACATTGCGCAGTGAGGGCACGCGAAAGGCGCCGCACAGGTCTTCGCGCGCTTTCAGGTCGGGGCGAGCGCACAGGCCGAGATCGAAGTAGGTCGGGTCGCGATTGGCAGCGATCTCCGGATTGCGCGGGACACCGAGGTTGTCGTAGCTGAAGTCGGTAAAGAGCGGCGGCCGGCCGTCGGCTGATTTTTCGGAAGGATGGCAAGCCGCACAGTTGCCTTTGGTGGCGTCGTTAAAGAGCGCCAGACCTCGGGCTTCCTGCGCGCTGAGTTCGGCCTTGCCGGCGAGCACCGAATCGTATTTGCTCGAAAAGCCGTTGAAGGCAATGTCGTCCCGCTGAAAGGCCTGCAGGGCCTGGGTCAGCTTGTCGAAGGCGCGATCGGTGTCGCTCAGGATGTCCTTGCCGTAGACCGCCTTGAAATCGCCTGCCCATGCGGCTTTTGCGAGTTTGCCAACGACCGATGCCTTGTCAGGGTTGGCCATTTCGCGGGCACCGAGCAGAGGGCCGGCGGCCTGATGGGCAAACGAGTCAGCGCGCCCGTCCCAGAAAAAGCCGCCCGATGCCTTGCCTTCCGCATCGAACTGGAACGCAGTATTCGTGGCGAGATAGCGCAGCGGCTGCGAGGCGCGCAGACCCTGATTGAGCAGATCGGCGCCGCCAGGCTGCACTGCCAGCGCATTGGGTGCCGCATGACCGGCCGTCTCGGCATGGCAACTTGCACATGACTGCTTGCCGGATGCCGACAGGCCCGGGTCGTGGAAGGCCAGTTTGCCGAGCGCAGCTTCGGTGAGCGGCACAGGGGGCGCAGAGGGCGGCTGGGTCGGGCCCAGGAATCTGATGCCCAGCAAACAGACCAGGATCAGCAGGCCAGTCAGTGCGAGGCGACGGGGCAGCGGCATCGATGAGTCAGAAATCGGTCGAGACGCCATGGTACCGGTTCGCCGCCGCCCGGCTGAGCCAGTAAACTGGCATCAAACGGAGACCATCGCCATGACAAGCACCGCAACCGCCGAGCCAAGCGCCCGGGCAGCCTCAAAGCCCGACCAATCGGGCGAAACCTTCGACATGCTCATCGTCGGCGCCGGGATCTCTGGTATCGGCGCAGCCTGGCATCTCGCCACGCAATCGCCCGACACCCGCTTCGTCATACTCGAAACCCAGGATGACTATGGCGGCACCTGGCGCACCCACCGCTATCCCGGCATTCGCTCCGACAGCGATCTTTACACCTTCGGTTACCGCTTCAAGCCCTGGACCGGCGCACCGATCGCCTCGGCCGACAAGATCCTGACCTACATGAAAGAGGTCATCGACGACAACGATCTGGCCCGGCATATCCGTTACCGGCACCGCATCGATTCAGCCGCCTGGTCCGGCGAAGACCGGCTGTGGCACCTCGAGGTCACCCGTCTGGACACAGGCGAAACACTGCGCATCTCGACGCGCTTTTTGTGGATGTGCCAGGGCTACTACCGTCACTCGCAGGGCTATACGCCGGAATGGCCGGGCATGGACCGTTTCAAGGGCGAGATCGTCCATCCCCAGAATTGGCCCGAAGACATCGATCTGAGCGGCAAGCGGGTGGTGGTGATCGGCTCGGGCGCGACCGCTGCCACCATCGTTCCGGCGATCGCCGCAAAGTGTGCTCATGTGACGCTGCTGCAGCGCTCGCCGACCTACTTCATCACTGGCCGCAATGCCAATGTGCTCGCCGATACCCTGCGCGAGCTCGACATCGACGAAACCTGGATCCACGAGATCGTTCGTCGCAAGATCCTGTTCGATCAGTCGGTGTTTACCCGTCGATGCGAGACCGAGCCCGAGGCGGTCACCCGCGAACTGCTGGGTGGGGTGAAGGCCTATCTCGGCGAAGACTACGATGTCGCCAAACATTTCACACCGCGTTATGCGCCCTGGAAGCAGCGCATTGCCTTCATCCCTGACGGCGATCTGTTTCGGGGGATCCGCAGTGGCAAAGCCTCGGTTGTCACCGATGAGATCGACACCTACAACGAGACCGGGCTGCTGCTGAAATCGGGTGCCCAGCTCGATGCCGATGTGATCATCACCGCCACCGGCTTCAATCTGAATGTGCTCGGAGACATCGCGTTTTCGATCGACGGCAAGCCGCTCGATTTCGCAAGCACCGTGAGCTATCGCGGGCTGATGTTCACCGGTGTGCCGAATATGCTTTGGGTCTTCGGCTATTTCAGAGCGAGTTGGACGCTGCGGGTCGACATCGTTGCCGATTTCATCTGTCATCTGCTCAAGGAGATGGAAGCTCGGCATGCCACGGTCGTGACCCCGGCGCTGCGGCCGCAGGATCAGGGCATGCCCTTGTCGCCCTGGGTTGATCCGGGCAATTTCAATCCGGGCTACATCATGCGCGGACTGCATCTGATGCCCAAGCAGGGCGATCGCCACCCCTGGAAGCACGGTCAGGATTACATGACCGAGAAGGATGAACTGCCTGTTGCCGATCTCGACGACGGCGCCCTGAATTTCAAGTGATCCCGGAGAGATGATGAGTGCATTGCCTGAACCTGAAGTCGATGTCGGCTTCGACCTGATTGTCGTGGGCGCCGGATTTGCCGGCATGTACATGCTCCACAAGGCCCGGGGGATGGGCCTTCGCGCGCGGGTCTTCGAGGCCGGCGACGGTGTGGGTGGCACCTGGTACTGGAATCGCTATCCGGGTGCCCGGTGCGATGTCGAAAGCATGGAGTACTCCTACCAGTTCTCGAATGATCTGCAGCAGGACTGGCACTGGACCGAGCGCTTCGCGCCGCAGCCCGAGATCCTGCGCTATGCCAACCATGTCGCCGATCGCTTCGATCTGCGAGCGGATATCCGCTTCGAGACGCGTGTGCTGTCGGCGCAATTCGAGGAGTCGAGTGCGCGCTGGACGGTGCGAACCGACCGCGGCGATGTGGTGAGCGGGCAATATCTGGTGATGGCCACAGGATGCCTGTCATCGACCAACATGCCGCAATTTCCCGGCTTGGGCTCATTCAAGGGGCAGTCGTATCACACCGGCGCCTGGCCGCATGAACCGGTCGATTTCACCGGCAAACGGGTCGGTGTGATTGGCACCGGCTCATCGGCCATTCAGTCGATCCCGATCATTGCCGGGCAGGCCAGCGAACTGGTGGTCTTTCAGCGCACCGCCAACTATTCCGTTCCGGCGCACAACGCCCCCCTCGATCCGGCCTACGAGGCCGAGGTCAAGGCCGAATACCCCGCCTTTCGCGAGCGCAACAGCCAGATGATGGGGGCGTTTGGCGCCCGCCTTCAGGTGCCCGACCGGCCGGCCTTGCGAGCCACGCCTGAGGAGCACCGACAGGCTTTCGACAAGGCATGGGAGCGCGGTGGGCTCGGCTTTCAGCGGTCCTTCAATGACCTGATGATCGACTCGCGAGCCAACGAGATCGCCAAGGCCTATGTGCACGAGCGCATCCGCAGCATGGTGAAGGATCCGGCCACCGCCGATCTGCTCTGTCCGACGCAGGTGCTCGGCTGCAAGCGCATGTGTGTCGATAGCGGCTATTTCGACACCTTCAACCTGCCGCATGTGAAGCTGGTCGACATCCGGCCCAAGGGCATCGAAGCGATCACGCCGACCGGCGTGCGGGCCGCAGGACAGGACTTCGACCTGGATGTGATCGTCTATGCCACCGGTTTTGATGCAATGACCGGATCCCTGCTCAAGGTCGACATTCGTGGCCGTGACGGGCTGGCACTCAAGGATGCCTGGAGCGCCGGTCCGCGCACCTATCTCGGTCTGAATGTGGCGGGCTTTCCCAATCTGTTCACCATCTCGGGTCCGGGCAGCCCGTCGGTGCTCACCAACATGATCGTGTCGATCGAGCAGCATGTGAACTGGATCGGCGGGTGCATCGACTGGATGCGCGCCAACAAGCGTCGCAGCATCGAGGCGACGCCGCAGGCGCAGGAAGAATGGGTCGGTCATGTGAATGCGGTGGCGAGCGGCACCTTATACCCAGGCTGCAATTCCTGGTACCTCGGCGCCAATGTGCCGGGCAAAACCCGGGTCTTTATGCCTTTGCTGGGCTTTCCGCCCTATGTCGAGCGGTGCAATCAGGTGGCTGCCAGCGGTTATGAAGGCTTCGAACTGCGAGCCTGAGCCTGAGCGGGTCTGCGTTGGCCTGTCCGGCCGGCGCAGGAAAAACAGATGATCAAAACAATGAGACAAGGGAGCAATTCGATGCGTGGATGGTTCAGGGCCGGTTTCCTGGCGGCGATGATGAGTCTGGCGCCGGTCTGTGGCTTGCAGGCCCAGACCGCCTATCCCAACAAGCCGATCCGCATCGTGGTGCCCTATGCACCGGGTGGCGCGACCGACATCATGGCCCGCACGGTTGCGCAGCGCTTGAGCGAGCAGCTCGGGCAGAGTGTTCTGGTCGACAACAAGCCCGGTGCCAACTCGGGGATCGGTGCCGAAGCGGTCGCCAAGTCGCCGGCCGACGGCTACACGCTGCTGTTTACCAACGATGCCACCTTCGTGCTGAACCCGGTGCTCTTTTCTTCGCTGTCCTACAACATGGCCCGCGACTTCGTGCCGGTGGCAACCGTCGCCTACCTGAATCTGGCGCTGGTCGTGTCCTCGACCCTGCCGGTCAACACTTTCAGCGAACTGGTGGCCTATACGAAAGCCCAGTCGGGCAAGATCAGTTATGGGTCCTATGGGGTGGGCAGTCAGGCGCACCTCATGGGCGAGATGTACAAGAAGCTCACTGCGACCGACATCGTGCATGTGCCCTACAAGGGTTCGGCGCTCGCGGTGGCGGATGTGATCGGCGGTCAGGTGGTCTTCACCTTTCCGGCGATCACCACCATTCAGGGCTTCCTGAAGTCGGGCAAGGTCAAGGCGCTGGCAATCTCAGGCGAGAAGCGCTCGGCCTTGTTGCCCGATGTGCCGACCTTTGCCGAGGTCGGTTACAAGGACATGGACATCGGCGCCTGGTATGCCTTTTTTGCGCCCGCCGGCACGCCGCGCGAGGTGATCACAAAATTGAACGCGGCAGTGGCCACCCTGCTGAACAACCGCGAGTTCGTTGACCAGCAGTTGGTCACCCAGGGCATGGTGCCGATGAACATGACGCCCGATAAAGTCACTGCACTGATCCGCAGCGAGACCGAGCGAATGGGGCGCATCGTCAAACTGTCGGGTGCCACAGTCGAGTAAAGATGGGTGTGTTCCCCGGATTCGGGGGACAATAGCGGGCTGATGAGTGCACTTCCCGTCCTGCCTGCCGCCAAACCACTGACCGCCTATCGCCCTTACTGGGCGAAACGCTTCGGTGTCGCCCCGTTTTTGCCGATGAGCCGTGAAGAAATGGCCCATCTCGGCTGGGACAGCTGCGACATCATCGTTGTGACCGGCGATGCCTATGTCGATCATCCGAGCTTCGGCATGGCGATCATCGGCCGGGCGCTTGAGGCGCAGGGGTTTCGCGTCGGCATCATTGCGCAGCCCGACTGGCAAAGCGCCGAGCCCTTCAAGGCGCTCGGCCGCCCGAATCTGTTTTTCGGCGTGACCGCCGGCAATATGGATTCGATGATCAACCGGTACACCGCCGATCGCAAGATCCGCAGCGACGACGCCTGTACCCCGGGCAATGAGGGCGGCAAGCGGCCCGATCGCGCTGCGCTGGTCTATTCGCAGCGCTGTCGCGAGGCCTACAAGGATGTCCCGATCATCATCGGCGGCATCGAGGGTTCGCTGCGGCGCATCGCGCATTACGACTACTGGCAGGACAAGGTGCGCCGCTCGATCGTTGTCGACTCGAAGTGCGATCTGCTGCTCTACGGCAATGCCGAGCGCGCAGTCATCGAGATCGCGCATCGGCTGGCGGCCCGTGAGCCGGTCCACAACATCACCGATGTGCGCGGTACCGCCTTCATGCGCCGCACCGACGATGACAGCGCCCGCGGCTGGATGCAGATCGACTCGACCGAGGTCGATCGGCCCGGACGTATCGACGATCACATCAACCCGTATCTGGGCATGGAGGAGCAGGCGCAGGCCCAGGGGACAGATTGCGCCCGAGAGGCGTCGGCCGGTGCGGATGCGGCCTCTGCCGCCGCTGCGCTCCCCGGTGCGCCGTCAGGCCCGATTGCCGGTGGCGAACAGACCTTGCGCTTCATGCCTACCCCGAAAACCGGTCGAATCATGATGCCGCCGCGTGATCGGACGGTCATCCGTCTGCCGAGCTACGAGCAGGTCAAGAGCGATCCGGTCCTCTATGCCCATGCCAATCGCGTGCTGCACCTCGAAACCAATCCGGGCAATGCCCGCGCGCTGGTGCAGGCGCATGGCGATCGCGATGTCTGGATCAATCCCCCGCCAATTCCCTTGGCCACGCCCGAGATGGACTCGGTCTTCGATCTGCCCTACGCCCGCAGCCCGCATCCGAGATATGCCGACGCCAATGGCCGTCATGACGGCGAGACCAAGATTCCGGCCTGGGAGATGATCCGCTTCTCGGTGAACATCATGCGCGGCTGCTT
>CAIKZV010000479.1 GCA_903831925.1 uncultured Burkholderiales bacterium | reverse complement strand
TTACCCATCGATTTCAGGGCTTCTTCTGCTCCGCGCACCACTTCAAGGCCGAATTCATCGTCCTGATAAATGATGCAGGGCGTGGCATAGCTCTTACGCTTGTAGAGCTCAGGCAGACCGGCGCGCATCTGGTCGTAATAAGTGGCTGCAAACGAGAACTTCAGTCGGTGGAAGGGCTCGTACATTTCGCGAGCCGCGGTGATCGGCAGAAAATTGATCACGTTCTTTTCGAACTGGATCGGCATTGCGGCATTGTTCATGGCCGTACCGACGTGGCCGACCATTGCGAAGATCTTGTCCTGGTTGACCAGCTTTTGCGCAGCCAGCACCGCTTTGCGAGGGTCGTAGCCACCGTCTTCGATCAGCAGCTTGAGCTTGCGACCATTGACACCGCCCTGCTCGTTGATTTCTTCGACACGCAGGTTCATGCCATTTCGAGTCTGTTTGCCCAGGCCTGCGATCGGCCCGGACAGATCCTGGATCGAGCCGATCAGGATTTCGGTTTTGGTGACGCCCTGTGTTTCGGCGGCAGATGCGATGCCGGCAGAGGCTGCCATCATCGCGATCGTTAGGACTGTCTTGCGGGTGAGGTTCATCGTGGTCTCCTGTGGGTCAGTCGCGGTACATGCTTTCGATCATCTCGGCATATTTCTTCTGGACGAAGTTTCGCTTGAGCTTCATGGTGGGTGTCAGCTCTTCGTCTTCTGCGGTCAGCTGGGTCTCGAGCAGCCTGAACTTCTTGACCTGCTCAACCCGTGCAAATTTCTTGTTGACGGTCTCGATCTCCGACCAGATGAGGTCCTGGACCTCTTTTGCACGGGTCAGGCTCGCATAGTTCGTGAATGGCACATCCCGGTCCTGGGCGAATTTCTCGACATTTTCCTGATCGATCATCACCAGTGCGGTGAGGTAGGAACGCTTGTCGCCGATCACCACCGCGTCAGTGACAAAAGGCGAGAACTTGAGCTCGTTTTCCCACTCGCTCGGTGTGACGTTCTTGCCGCCGGCCGTGATGATGATGTCCTTCATCCGGTCGGTGATGTAGAAGTAACCCTCATCATCGACCCGACCGACGTCTCCGGTGTGCAGCCAACCCTCGGCATCGATGGTTTCAGCAGTTTTCTCGGGTTGATTGAGATATCCGAGAATCACATTCGGCCCGCGCAGCAGGATCTCGTTGGTCTCGGGAGCTATGCGCATTTCGATACCGGGCCCGGGCAGGCCAACGCTGCCGGGGCGCGCCTTCGAACGCGGATTGACCGTGCCACCACCGCAGGTCTCGGTCATTCCCCAGCCTTCACGCAAAGGAATGCCAAGGGCCTGATACCAGCGGATCAACTCGGATGAAATCGGCGCGGCGCCGGTGAGCGCCAGCTCGACACGATCAAGACCAACCATCCGACGTACATTGTTCATCACTGCAAAGCGGGCAAGCCTGTTTTGCAAGGCGAGCCATCCCGAGGGTTGGCGACCCTGAGCCTGAGCGTTCGCAACGTCCTGTCCGACCGACAGCGCCCAGCCGTAGGCAAGCTGCTGGAGCTTGCCGGCTTCGCTCAGCGAAATGCGCACCTGCGAATAAATTTTTTCCCAGACGCGAGGCACCGCGAAGAACACTTGCGGCTGAACTTCGCGCAGGTTCTCGAACACCGTCTCGGGGTTCTCGACAAAATTGATCACCGAGCTGCGCATGATCGGCACATATTCGCCGATCATGCGCTCGGCGATATGGCACAAAGGCAGGAAGGCGATTCGTTCGCCGCCCTGAGGCAGACCTTCGAAGAAGGTGCCCGATTGAGCGGCCAGGATCGAGCACAGGTTGGCGTGAGTGATCATCGCGCCTTTCGGCTTGCCAGTTGTGCCGGAGGTATAAACCAGGATCGCGATATCGGCCGGTTTGCGTGATTTTCGGCGTGTCTCAATCAGCCCTGGATGTGCTTTCAGGTAATCGCGGCCGATGGCTCGCAACTGTTCGAGCGAGATGATCTGCGGGTCATCGAGATTGCCCAGGCCTTCCATATTGAAGACCACCACCTTGCGAATATTCGGCAGCTCATGGCGCACATCGAGGAATTTGTCGAGCTGCTCGTCACTCTCGACGAACAGATAGACCGAGGCTGAGTCTTCGCTCAGGTACTTGACCTGGGGGGCGGCATCTGTCGGATAGATGCCGTTGCAGATGCCGCCTGCGGTCTGAATGGCGAGATCGGCCCAGACCCATTCGCGCGAGGTGTTGGCCAGCACCGAGGCAACTTCGCCGGGCTCGAAACCAAGGCTGACCATGCCGGCTGCGATCTCGCTCACGATCACGCCGACCTGATTCCAGCTGTAGGCGCGCCAGATGCCAAGGTCTTTCTGGCGCATCATCGGCTTGTCGCCGAGATCGCTGACGCGCTGCCAGAAAAGTTCGGGGATCGTCTCGAAGCTGAGTGCTTCGACACTCCAGCCGAAGTCGTTGCCTCGGACGATGCGATGGGGGTCGATTGTTGTGCTCATCGCCAGGTCTTCTTCTTTTTCCAGCGGCGCTCGCCGCGCACACCTTCTTCTTTCATGCCGAGATAGAACTCCTTGATGTCGTCCTTCTCACGCAGTGCGGCGCAGGTGTCTTCCATCACGATGCGGCCGTTCTCGAGGACATAGCCGTAATCGGAGGCATTGAGCGCCATGTTGGCGTTCTGCTCGACCAGCAGCATCGAGGTGCCTCGCTCGCGGTTGATGCGCACAATGATCTCGAATATCTCCTTGGTGAGGCGTGGCGACAGACCAAGGCTCGGTTCATCGAGCAGGATGAGTTCTGGTGCGGCCATGATCGCCCGCGAGATGGCCAGCATCTGCTGCTGACCGCCCGAGAGCAGGCCGGCGTCTTGCGCTGCGCGCTCTTTGAGGATCGGGAAATAGCCATACACCGTTTCAATGTCGCGGCCGACCGCATCCCGGTCTTTTCGGGTGTAAGCGCCCATCAGGAGGTTGTCGCGCACCGACAGCAGCGGAAAGACTTCGCGGCCTTCCGGAACATGCGACAGTCCTCGCTGAACGATGACCGCGGGGTCTTGCGCGGTGATCGACTCGCCCTTGAACTCGACGACCCCGCGGCGCGGATCGATGATCCCGGAGATGGTCTTGAGAATTGTGGTTTTGCCTGCGCCATTGGAGCCCAGCACCGTGGCGATCTCACCGCGATCGACCTTGAGACTGACACCGCGAATCGCGCGGATCGGGCCGTAGGCGCTTTCGACATTGGCAAGGTTAAGGATCGTGCCGCTATCCATCATGAGCCCTTTCGAACGAAAGGTACCGGCCGGCGCAGGAAGGACATGTCTTCGGCCGAACCGAGATAGGCTTCGATCACGCGCGGGTCGGATTGCACCTCGCGCGGCGAACCGAGTGCCAGGGTCTCACCCTGATTCATCGCGAGCACGCGATCGGACACCTTGGACACCAGCGACATGTCGTGCTCAACCATCAGCACCGTGATGCCGAGTTC
>CAIKZV010000478.1 GCA_903831925.1 uncultured Burkholderiales bacterium | reverse complement strand
GTCCGGCCCAGCACCAGGTTATCCAGGGCTTTCTGGATTTCCTTCTCGGTTTCGGTGTCGACCGACGAGGTGGCTTCATCGAGGATGAGGATGCGCGGATCGATCAGCAGTGCCCGGGCAATCGAGATGCGCTGACGCTCGCCGCCAGACAGCGACTGTCCCCGTTCTCCCACCAGCGAGTCGTAGCCGTGCGGCAGTCGAAGGATGAAATCGTGCGCATGCGCGGCCCGCGCCGCAGCGATGATCTCGGTGCGCGTCGCATCCGGTTTGCCATAAGCAATGTTGTCGGCAATCGTGCCAAAGAACAGAAAGGGCTCCTGCAGCACCAGGCCGATATGACGTCTGAAATCAGCCACCGGCACCGATCGGACGTCGACGCCGTCAATCTTGATCGCACCGTCCGAGACGTCGTAAAACCGGCAGATCAGGTTGACCAGCGTGCTCTTGCCCGACCCGCTGTGGCCGACCAGACCGATCATTTCGCCCGGCTTGATCTGCAGGTCGATCCCGCGGATGACTGCCCGATTTCCGTAGCGAAATGCCGCGCCTTCGATATCGATCCGCCCCTCGACGCTGCGCAAAGGGATCGGATTGGCCGGCTCCGGCACGCTCGAGACATGATCAAGAATGTCGAAGATGCGCTTGGCGCCTGCTGCGGCCTTCTGGGTCACCGACACAATCCGGCTCATCGAATCAAGGCGCAGGTAAAAGCGACTGATGTAGGCCAAAAACGCGGTCAGCACGCCAACCGTGATGTGATTGTGGGCGATCTGCCAGATACCGAAGGCCCAGACGATCAGCAGCCCGATTTCGGTCAGCAGCGTCACCGTCGGCGTGAACAGCGACCAGACCCGATTGACCCGATCATTGACGGCCAGATTGTGCTGATTGGCTTCTCGAAACCGATCGGACTCGCGCTGCTCCTGCGCAAAGGCCTTGACCACCCTGATCCCCGGAATCGTGTCGGCCAGCACGCTGGTGACCTCGGCCCAGATTCGATCGACCTTCTCGAAGCCGGTTCGCAGACGATCCCGCACGAGATGAATCAGCCAGGCGATGAAAGGCAGGGGCAGCAGTGTCGCCAACGCCAGCCACGGGTCGATCGAGGCCAGGATCACCGAGGTCATGATGATCATCAGCACATCGTTGGCAAAATCAAGCAGATGTAACGAAAGGAAAATACAGATTCGATCGGTTTCAGAGCCGATCCGGGCGATCAGGTCACCCGTGCGCTTGCCGCCGAAATACTGGAGGGACAGCCGTAGCAGATGCTCATACGTCTGCGTTCGCAGATCGGCGCCGATTCGCTCGCTGACCAGGGCAAGAATATAGGTTCGAGCCCATCCAAGCAGCCAGGCCAGCAAGGCCGCGCCAAGCAGACCGCCCATGTACATGCCGACGGTCATCGGATCGATCGGAACGCCTTTCTGATACGGAATCAGGACCTTGTCCATCAGCGGCATGGTCAGATAGGGCGCCACCAGCGTGGCAGCGGTCGCTGCAACAGTCAGCAGAAAGCCGAGGGCAAGCTGCCCCCGATAAGGCCGCGCAAATCGCCATAAACGGAACAGCACCCAGGTCGACGGCGCTGACTCGGCAGCGCCCTCAGAAGCGGCTGCGCAGGCAGGGCAGGCCTGCTGCCCATCGGGCAATTCGGCCCTGCAACGAGGGCAGATGGCGCGAAGCGACGGCGTGTCGACGCCCGAACTGAGTGACTTAGTCGCCTGGGTGTGGGCATCGATCAGTCGCTGCGCACTCGGATCGCGCCCCAGGGTGTAGCGCCAGCTGTCGAGACAGGCGCCACCATCGACGAGCTCGAGCGTCCCGACCGCGGCATGATCGCGTTTGCGCAGGCTGAGCCCCGCCTGCAGCGGCCATTGCTCCCAAGCTGCGCCAGACGCGCGACATGCCAGCAAACGCAGATTGGTGATCGCGACCAGGCCGCGCTCGAAGTGCAGTCGCTGATCGAGGTCGGTCTGGACCCAAGCCAGAACCCGCTCGGAGGCGGCCAGCTGGCCATCGATCTGCTCTCGCCATAATGCGGGGACAGATCGCTCGTCGGCAGTCGGAAACAGAGTGGTATCAGTCATGGTCTGGGCACGCAGCCGCCGAAGGGTACCCCATTCGGTACCGATGGCGCACGAATCGCACAAACCTTGGGCACTCCAGTGCACGACCGGTAAACCGGACCAGAGTTGGTGCGTTGATGGTTGGACGATCTGCGAACGGCAACTGTCGCATCGCTGCCGAACCCCTCGCGCCACTGGCGCTCCAAGCCCTCACTGACGACTATGCAATCTCCCGGAGACATCCGGATCCTCGAGATCCGAACCCTGCGCGGCCCCAATCGCTGGACTTATCGTCCGGTCATTGAGGCGCTGGTTGATATCGGCGAACTCGAAGACTATCCCTCGAATCTTCTCCCGGGATTTCCCGAAAGGCTCGGCAGCTGGCTTCCGGGCCTGGTCGAACACCGTTGCAGCTACGGCGAGCGGGGCGGTTTCCTGCGTCGGCTGGCCGATGGCACCTGGCCCGGCCATATCCTCGAACATGTCACCCTCGAGCTGCAGACCCTGGCCGGACTCCCAACCGGATTCGGCAAGGCCCGCGAAACTTCCAAGCGAGGCGTCTACAAGGTGGTGGTGCGCGCCTGGCATGAGGATGTTGCCCG
>CAIKZV010000477.1 GCA_903831925.1 uncultured Burkholderiales bacterium | reverse complement strand
TTGGTTCGAGTCCAATCGCGCCTACCAAATGCAAGCCCAAGCAAATCGTCGATCTGCTTGGGCTTTTTGGTTTCCAGGGATGCGCCGAAAGTTCCGGTTGCGTCGGCTTCCAGCCGCCGTCTCGCTGGCTTCGTTCTTCGTGCGAATGGCGCCCGCACTCTCGACCGTCAGCACACACTAGCGTCTTGCCATCCCGTCTGGCTGATCGGTGGCAGTTTTCGATGCCCTGTGCGGCTGACAGACATGCTCGCAACTTGCGACACTTGGCGGTCATGACTCGCTCATACCGCAGCCTTCGTTCCGGCATGGACTCTCGGAGACAAGGCATGGCTGGGATGCCATCACGATGACCTCCGCGACAACCACGGTGACGACCCCTTGGATCTATGAATCAGATGAGTGCTGGGGCACTCGGGGCGAGCTGCTGCTGTCCGCCCGTCTGAGCGGAAACATACTGACATTAGCCCTTCGCAACACCCGCAGCGATGGGCTTGAAGTACTTGTTGGCAACCAGGTGCATCGTTGCCTGCATCCGCCGCAAGGCCAGCCTGTCTTGAAGATCGGCTTTGACGACCGGGAGTTGCGAAGTGTGGCCTGCATGCGCGCGACGAGTGGCGAGACCTACTTTCTCACGGAGAAGGCTTGGGTGATTGCCAACCTGCAGTGTGCCAATCGAGTTCGGGTGTATGCCCGATGCGAGGATTCTGCGAGTTGGCTGAAACTCGATGCCGTCTAACCGAAGGCAAGTGGGTGCTTTATAGCGACGGTAGCGAGGTTCAGGCCGCTCTGGACACCTCCTCTTTCGAGAAAGTCGGCGCACGAACGCTGCTCTACAGAACGGCTTGGGTCATCAAGGGCGAAGGCCGATCGGTGGTCAGTCTTGTCTCGCTCGATTGCGCGAGCGGCAGGCGCGAGTCCATTGCTCGCAATACCTGGGACAACCGACGCTTTTCGGGCGACAGCAAGCATTACTCTGCGGCGGTGGTCGCGATGCCACGCCTGAGTGATGTCGCGGGTCATCCCGAGCACGACATATTGTCGAAGGCCTGCCAGGCTATCTGATCTGAGCCGTGTGAGCTGAGCCGCACGGGGCTTGCCCATCAATCATTTTGAATTCGATCCGCGCATGTCCAATCGTGCTGGATGCTGTGTACCTGTCCGGTCTCGTCCGATGGCAGCCTGTTGCGATGGATCTCGGACCCGATACCATTGGCCTGTCACCCCAAGTCAAGGATCAACGACGATGAGCACCAACACTCTGAAGGCCCGCTGGAAGGCTGGCAAGGCAGCCGTCAACGGATGGCTCGCCATCCCATCGGGCTTCTCGGCCGAGGTCATGGCGCAGTGCGGCTTCGACAGCATCACGGTCGATATGCAGCACGGCGTGCAGGATTACATGTCGATGGTGCAGTGCTTTCAGGCGATGGAGCGACACCCGGTTGCCCGCTTGGTGCGCGTGCCCTGGAATGAGCCCGGCATCATCGGCAAAGTGCTTGATGGTGGTGCCTGGGGCGTGATCGCCCCGATGATCAACACCCGCGAGCAGGCCGAGTCGCTGGTCTGTGCCTGCCGATATCCACCGCATGGCAGCCGCAGCAACGGCCCGATCCGGCATGGCACCTATGGCGTGCCCGGCAACTATCAGAAGATTGCCAACGACGAGGTCCTGGTGATCCCGATGATCGAGACACAACAGGCGCTGGATAATCTCGAGGCGATCCTGAATGTCGAAGGCATCGACGGCATCTATGTCGGCCCGAGCGACCTGGCATTTTCGATGGGCAAGACGCCCAAGCTCGATCATGACGACCCCGAAATCCTCGCGATTTACGAGCGCCTGATTGCCGAGTGCAACAAGCGCGGCATCTGTGCCGGCATCCACTGCGGTAGTGCCGAGTACGCCGCGCGAATGATCAGGATGGGCTTTCGGCTGACAACCGTCTCCAACGACAGCAGCCTGATGGCCAAGGCGGCGATGGAAGCGGTTGCCGGCGTCTGGAAGGACGTCGGCAGCCTGCGTTAAGCTTAACCCTGGACGCGCCCCGAGGTCGCGGTCGTTCCGGCATCCACCGGCAGCACCGCGCCGGTGATCCAGCGCGCAGCGTCGCTGGCCAGAAAGACCACCGCCTCGCCGACATCCCATCCGCTGCCCTCGACCTGCAGCAGCGAACGCTTGCGACGCGACTCGCGCAATTCGGGTGACATGCCGCGCGCATAAACCATTGGCGTGTACACCATGCCCGGTGCCACGCAGTTCGCGCGGATGCCTTGCGCAGCATGTTGTGTCGCCATGGCCCGCGTCATGTTGACGATGGCGCCCTTGGAGGTCTGATACAGCAAGCCGGTTTGAAGGCTGCCGAGCAAGCCCGCGACCGAGGAAAGGTTGACGATCGCGCCGCGCCCCTGACGCGCCATCTCGGGAATCGCGTGGCGCGCCATCAGCACCATGGAGGTCACATTGACCGCCATGCCGGTCTCCCATGCGGCCAGATCAAGGTCGACCGCGCTGCCCGTCGGTCCACCGATGCCGACATTGTTCACCAGCACATCCACCCGACCCCAGGCGGCCACCGCCGCAGCCACGGCGGCCTTGCAGTCGGCTTCACGCGAGACGTCGGCTTCAAAGGCCAGCGCCGCACCGCCCTCTCTGGAGATCATCGCCACCGTGTCCTGAGCGGCTTTGAGCAACCGGTCGATCACCAGCACTTTCGCGCCTCGCCGCGCCAGCAGCACCGCTGCCGCACGGCCATTACCGATCCCATCGGTTTGTGAACCGCCGCCGGTGACCAGCGCCACGCGGCCATCAAATCGGGTCGAGTCATAGCCGGGGGTGTCGTGCGGATCGCTCATGTCGGGTCTCCTTGTCGGCTCGATCGGCCGAGTGTCTGGTGAGGAAATTATGCGCCCGGCGTCCAGTGCTCGCCGGATCCGCGCCAGCGCTCCGAACTCCCAGCCAACCCGTCAGGTCGCCGCTTGCAAGAAGCCGGGGCAAGTCAACCAAGCGTCAGCCAATCGTTTGCCTGGTGGGGCTTGCTCTTTTTCCGATGCGGTCTGAAACCGGCGAATGCGACCGCTCCCTTCGGGGTGATCCGCTTCCGGTCGATCGTGACCTGGTTGCGACCGGCCTGCTTGGAGGCATACAGCGCACGGTCAGCCCGCGCGGTCAGCGAGGCCGGGTCCTCGCCGCGAGCGAACTCGGCCAACTGCCATCATCGTCCCCTGTGAATGGAGAAATTAATTTTTCCAAATGAGGCCTGGTTGAACGGCAAGACGTCACGGCAGATTGAGCGATGAGCGACACGCGGTCGTTCTCTCGCGCGGGGCGCGGCGAGTGGATCAGTCACCTGGCGGCAGGTTGGTGACACTGCAACGAATGGCTTACAAACACAACGAAAAGTAGACACAATATGCTGGTTCAGGCTCTAGACTTGCAGTCGATTTGCGGTCGCCAGCGAAACAGACCTCAAGCCCTAGCAAGCGCTAGCATGAGCCTCCTTTCACGCTGGAGTGGCCATGGCAGACAACGCCCTGTCGGAAAGTCTTGACATCGTCGTGGAACGGGTCGGCAATCCGGCGCCTCAGATCTACGAGCGGATGTTCAAGCGATCGCCTGAACTGGAGCCGATGTTTGTGCTCGATCGTGACGGCTCTGTGCGCGCCGAGATGATCCGTCTGAGCTTTGATGCCTTGCTGGACCTCGAACAGGAGGGCCTGTACGCGCGTGGTTTGATCGCCACCGAGCTGACCACCCACGGCAACCATGGCATCACTGCGGCCCAGTTTGTCTCCCTGTTCGACACCATCCGCGACGTCGTGCGTGAGATCGTCGCCGAGCAATGGCAGCCGCGTCATGAACAGGCCTGGAATCAGGTGTTGGCCAAGGTGGGCGATCTGGTTGCGCGCTGTCCGTAAGTGACGGATGGCGACGCATGTCGGCGCCGAATGTTCGGGCAGGTCACATGACGCTGCCACGCCCCCCGCGTCGATCGGGGGGCGTGCCGCTCACATTCAGTCGATCTCGGCAAGCAACAGGATCC
>CAIKZV010000476.1 GCA_903831925.1 uncultured Burkholderiales bacterium | reverse complement strand
CACCAACATCATTCGCGATGTCGGCGAAGACGCCCGCAAGGGTCGCATCTATATACCGATCGAAGACCTGCAGCGCTTTGGCCTGACTGCGGCCGACATCCTGTCGACCCGCCACAGTCCGAAGTTTGTCGAGCTGATGCGCTTTCAGGCGACTCGTGCACGCGACTGCTATCGCGAGGCCTATGCGCTGCTGCCCGAAGCCGACCGGCGCAGTCAGCGACCGGGGCTGATCATGTCTGCCATCTATTCCACACTGCTGGATGAGATCGAGCGCGATGGCTTTCTGGTGCTCGATCGGCGGACCTCGCTCACGCCGATCCGCAAACTGCTGCTGGCCTGGCGCACCTGGGTCAGTGGCCGTCCGCCGAAACTGTCAGCGCCCAGGTCTTCGCCGGCCTCATGACCCGCGGCCGATCGCCGGTCATCGTGATCGGTGCCGGATGGGCCGGACTGGCGGCGGCGGTTGCGCTGGTCGAGGCGGGCGAAAGCGTGATCGTGATCGAGGCCGCGCCGCAAGCCGGGGGGCGGGCTCGCTCATTGACGCTGTCCTTCGGTGGCAGCCCGGTCGAGGTGGATAACGGCCAGCACCTCCTGATCGGCGCCTATCGCGACACCCTGGCGCTGATGCGCCGGGTGGGCGTCGATCCGCAGCAGGCCATGATGCGAATGCCGATGAAGCTGGTCGGCCCGAGCGGTTTGCGCCTTCAGGCCGCGACATTGCCGGCGCCGTTTCACCCCCTCAATCTGGCCATCGGCCTCGTCACCGCCCGCGGGCTGCCCTGGTCGCATCGATGGTCGATGATCAGGCTGATGAGGCGGCTGCAACAGCAGGGCCCAGCTGCCTGCCCGACCGGGATGACGGTCTCGCAATGGCTGGCACGGCAGGATCAGCCGGCAGGGCTGATCACGCGCATCTGGGCGCCGCTATGCATCGGCGCACTCAATACACCACCCGACCAAGCCTGCGCGCGTACCTTCGCAAGGGTGCTCAACGATGCGCTGCTGGGCGAGGCGGGGGCTGCGGATTTTCTGATGCCGCACGGCACGCTCAGCGACATCCTGCCCAATCCGGCGATCTCGTGGCTCGCCGAACGCGGGGCGCAGGTGAAGCTGAGAAGCGTCTGTCGTGCGGTTCGCCGTGAACGGGGCTCTGACCTGAGCGCTGATTTGCAAAGGGGCTGGCTGGTCGACACCGACGCCGGGGCCTTGACGGCCTCGCGGGTGATTCTGGCCGTCCCGCCCTACCAGGTCGCCCGCTTGCTCGATCAGACGCTCACCGACGCTTCGCGCGCGCCCTTCGAGGCCTTCGAGTACGAGCCAATCGCAACCATCTGGCTTGGATGGGAATCGCGGCTCGCTCTGCCGTCGATCACCATGCTCGATGAAGACATCGCCGCCGGTCAGCACGGTCAATGGCTGTTTGCCCGCACAGCTCCCACAGACGGGCCGGTGCGCAGCCTGGCCGGCGTCGTGGTGAGCGCGGCAGGTCGGGCGCAGGCGCAAGCCGAATCGACTGCACAGGCCTTGGCCAAACAGGTGGCCACTCAGGTGGCCGACCAGCTGGGCTGCCCGATCCCTGAGCATTCGCGCGCGATCGTCGACAAACGCGCCACCATTCGCTGCAGTCCGGATCGCCCGCGCGTCGACCCCGACGCGCTCGCGCCACACTGCCCCGGTCTTTATCTCGCAGGGGACTGGGTCTGGCACGACTATCCGGCGACTATCGAATCCGCGGTTCGCAGCGGCCTGGCGGCCGCGGACCGTGTCATCAGCAGCAGCCCTCTGCCGGGTTGAAGCGATCGTGCGACCAGGCAAGCCTTTGCCGATTCGCGCCAGCCAATCGACACGCAAACTTGCCGGGCGAGCACTGACCGGGACCCCGGCCGCCGCCGACCAGGACGGCTTCGCCCTACCAGGCCGCCGCGAGCGCGGCATCAATGCGCTCGACTGCCACCACCTCCAGGCCCTCGAAGGCCTTCTTTGGCGCATTGGCCCTGGGCGCAATCACCCTCGAAAAACCGAGTTTGGCGGCT
>CAIKZV010000475.1 GCA_903831925.1 uncultured Burkholderiales bacterium | reverse complement strand
GATGCCGGTGGTGGTGGTCGCACCCAACGATTCGCTGATCGAAAAGCTCAAGAGCAATCTGCAGGAAGTGCGCGCCCGAGGCGGCGAACTCTTCGTGTTTGCCGATCGCGACACGCATATCGAGGCCGGCGACGGCATCCATGTGATCAACCTGCTCGACCATGCCGGCCCGCTGTCGCCAATCCTCCATGTGCTGCCGCTGCAGTTGCTGTCGTATCACGCAGCGCTTGCCCGCGGCACCGATGTGGACAAGCCCAGGAATCTCGCGAAGTCGGTGACGGTGGAGTAGCGGCCCAAGAGCGCCCCATGCTTTGATGCTCTGATTAAAGTCTGGCGCTCTTGAATAGGGTCTGCCCGAATCACGCCGCGGTGCGGAAAGTATTGGCCCTGACAATTGCGTTCGGTGCGTTGAACTCGCCGTCAGCTTGAGGCGACGCGCGAACGACTGGAAGCAAACGTCAACGTCTTGCGCGCATCCCCTGGCTGGGCGGTCGCAATGAGGGTCGCCGGGTTGGTCGATTTCCGGATCAGAACCATCGCTTGCGGTTGATCGCTGACAATACTCTTCGATTTTGACGGAGCAGTTCGAATCGTGAGCATTGAAGAGGTCAAAAGCGAGATGAACGCACGAGCGGGGCGTGTCGGCCATGGCGGCCTGGCGCGAGCACTTCGGCCTTGCACAGGCTGAAGTAGCAACCCGCATTGGCATTACCCAAGCGGCCTATGCACAGATGGAACGGGTCAAGCAGCCACGCAAAGCGACACTTGAGAAAGTGGCTGCAGCGCTAGGGCTTGAAGTCGAACAACTCCGCTGGTGAAAATGCGCATCGCATCCTGACATCCGATACCAACGTGACCCCCACGATCCGAAGCTCCTTGATCCACCCCGGAGTCGCCGCAGCGCTGGCGGCAGCGGCCCTATTTGGCGTCGGCATGCCGATGGCCAAGCAACTGCTGGGCACTGTGGATCCCTGGCTGCTCGCGGGACTGCTGTACCTGGGCTCTGGCGTCGGCCTGGCGTTGTGGCGCCTTCTCACCCGCGCTGAGCCGGTGAAGCTGCCAGCCGATCAACGGGTCTGGCTCGCCGGCGCGGTGTTTGCGGGCGGGGTCCTGGGCCCGCTGCTGTTGATGTTCGGCTTGTCTCGCATGCCGGCGTCTGGGGCATCCTTGCTGCTGAATGCGGAGGGCGTGTTCACGGCCTTGCTTGCCTGGTTTGCCTTCAAAGAGAACTTCGACCGGCGCATCGCACTCGGGATGGTGGCCATCGTCGCCGGCGCGCTGGTGTTGAGTTGGCCCGGCGAGGCGCGCATCGGTGAGGCCTGGCCGGCACTGACCGTGCTGGGCGCCTGCGCGGCCTGGGCGGTCGACAACAACCTGACCCGCAAGGTGGCGCTCGCCGACGCGACGTGGATTGCGTCGATCAAGGGGCTGGTCGCGGGCAGCGTGAACTTGGCACTCGGACTGGCCGTCGGCGCGTCCTTGCCGCCAGCGCCCTGGCTGGCCGGTGCGTTGTTCCTCGGACTTGGGGCCTACGGCATCAGCCTGACCCTGTTCGTCGTGGCGCTGCGGCACCTCGGCACCGCGCGCAGCGGAGCGTACTTTTCGGTGGCGCCTTTCTTTGGCGCAGTGCTCGCCGTGGCCTTGCTTGGCGAGCCGGTCACGCCGGGTTTTCTGGTGGCGGGTGCCATGATGGCCGCCGGGGTGTGGCTCCATTTGACCGAGAGTCATGACCACGCGCACGCCCACAATTCCAAGGAGCACGACCATGAACACGAACACGACGTACACCACCAGCACGAGCATTCGGAGGGTCCCGTCGCTGGCCGCCATTCGCATCCGCATCGGCACGAGCCCCTGACCCACGCGCACGCGCACTTCCCTGACGCGCACCATCGGCACGGCCACTGAGTCTGCAGGCGCATCAAGCTTGGATCAGGCGGCGCCCATGTCCCCCGGACCTACGACATGAACTTGACCTGACACTCAGGCTCTCCACTCGGGCTGTCGGCGTACTGCGGCTGTACTCTGAATCCAGCCATTCGCAAGGCGATTTCCAGACCGGCCGTATGACCGCTTCCGGCCGGTAAGCGCCATCTACCCTCAGTCGACGATCGACTCCGCGTTGGTAATCGGCCCGGGAGACTCCTTGACCGCCTGGGCTCGCTGCTCCGAGTGCCGCCGGTTGCAGCCGTTCGAACGCAAGCCACGGCATCGATGCGGTTCCGTGACCTGTATATGCTCTATCGCTTAGTCGACAGACCTTCATTGGAACTTCATGACTGAATCCAGCGATATGACCGGCGAGCTGAGCGGTGCCTGCGTCTGGCGGGGCGAGGACATCGCCCGCAATAAGCGCTGGATCAAACAGTTTCCCGCTTCGGTTCTGGAGCAGATCGATTCGGCAGTGCGCATGACCGCTGACATCGACTGGACACACCTTAACCGCGAGAACTTCCCGTTGCCCTCGGGCAAACCCTTCTTCGACGACATCCGTGAGGAGCTTGAAAACGGCTCGGGCATGGTGATGGTGCGTGGCCTTGACGTGAGCCGATACAGCCCCGACGAGTTGCGCAGGATCTGGTACGCCCTGGGCAAGCATCTGGGCACGCCGATGTTCCAGAACTGCCGTGGCGAAGTCCTGCGCGAGATCAGGGACGTGGGCCAGGACGTCGGCACAAAACTGTATGGCGCGACGCTCGACGCAACAGGCCAGACCTTTCTCTCGTCGGGCGCGCGCACGCTGTCGGCGGGGCAGTTGCGATTTCACACCGATCGCTGCGATGTGGTCGGGCTGATGTGCGTGCGCCAGGCTGCAGAAGGTGGCGTGAGCAAGCTGGCCAGCAGCGCCATGGTCTACAACGAGATCCTCAGGCGTCGCCCTGATCTGCACGCCCTGCTGTGCCAACCCATCCCGCGCAGCCGCTTCGGCGAAGAGGCCGGAGGCGAGCATGTGGTCTACGAGCTGCCGATCTTCGGCGTGCGCGAAGGCAAGAGCACCAGCCACTTCTCGCTGACCTATATCGAGAATGCCCAGATGCTGCCTTGGGCGCGAAAACTCACCGCCACCGAACACGAGGCGATCCGGATGCTGATGGACGTGACCGAGGCGCTCTGTTTCGAGATGCGTTTTGCGCCCGGAGATATTCAGCTGCTGAACAACCATGTGATCTACCACGGTCGCACGGCCTTCCAGGACGACGCCAGCAGCGGCCAGGACCGCCTGCTGATGCGCCTTTGGCTGTCGGTCCCCAACTCGCGCGCGCTGCCTGAAGACCACGCAGTGCTCTGGGGTGACGTGGCCAGTGGCAAACCACACGGCGGCATCGCGCAACCGGCGACCGCAGTTCCTGCCTAGCCCCTCGATTCATGCGGGGGCGGCGCCTTGCGGCAGGCGCCTTACCCCAGCGCGAGCGCCATCACACCCCGGCCAGCACGCGCGCGCCGAACAGCGGGCCATCCTCATAGTCGAGCACCAGCATTTCGACCGGCTGATCCAGATGATGCGTGCCCACCTCGCCGATCATGCGGCACATCAGGCGCGGGCCATCCTCGAGATCGACAATGCCAATCGCATAAGGCGTATCGCCCCGGAAGGCGCCGGGCGCCACATGCACGCGGGTGAAGCTGTAGAGCGTGCCGCGTGAGGGGAGTTCGATCCAGGACACCTCGGTGGTCCAGCAGGCACGACACAGATTGCGCGGCGGAAAACTCACCACACCGCACTGCGCGCATTGCGTACTCAGCAGGCGCCCCTCACCCAACCCGTCCCAGAACCTGCGCGAAAAGGCCGACACGCGGGGCGCAAACGGACGTACACCCGGCATCGACACCCGTGCAAGCCTCATGCCCGCCCCTCAAGGATATGGACCAGCGCAGCGTTGTAGTTGCCCAGTTCGCACACCGTCATCGCAAGCCCGCGGCGAGCCACCTGTCGGCCTGCGGCTCGGCCATGCAACTGCGTCACCGCCTCCACCACGTCGTAGAGCGGCGTGACTTCCGGCGGATGGCCGCGCGAGAGACACCCGCCGCAGGTATTGACCGGAAAGCGCCCATCGAAGCGGGTCTCGCCGGCCGCCGCAGCATCGGCGCCCCGCCCTCGCGCAAACATCCCGAGCGATTCGGTGCCGAGTGCTTCGACGATGGTGCAAGGCGAATAGACCTGGAAGGTGCCGATATCGTCGAGCGTCACACCGGCTGCCTCGAGCGCCCGACTGCCTGCGGCTCGCAGGCTGCCATAGGACAGGCTGTCGCCCGGGCGGTCCGAGACCTGATGCAGGCCCTCATGCTCGAAGCCGCGGCCGCGCACCAGCGCATAAGGGCGTCCACTGGCACGGGCCATGTCTTCAGAAACGATCATCAATGCCACCGCGCCATCGGCGCGACCCGGGACCTCGAGCAGACCGAGGGGCTCGACGATCGGCCGGGCATTGAGCACCTGATCGATCGTGATCGGCTCGCGAAACTGCGCCAGCGGATTGGCCACCGCATGCGCGCGGTTCTTCACCGCAATCGAGGCGAGCGTTGCGCGACTGACCCGATGCTCATGCAGATAGCGCTGGGCATCCATGGCATACCAGGCGATCGGCACCGCACCGAACACCGACTGAAAATCGACGTCACCGGTCAGACGGATGCTGTAGTCCAGATGCTGCGCAGTTGGCACACCGGTCTCGAAATGAACCCCGACCGACAGCACGCAATCGGCCTGGCCCGAGGTGACCTGCTGCACAGCCATATCAAAGGCGTGCCCACCGGTCATGCCGTTGCCCAGCACCTGAATGACCGTGGCACGAGCACGAATGCCGAGATGAGCCGTGAGAAAGGTATGGAAATAGCCCTGCCGGGTGTGGTCGCCCGGATGGGCCACCACCACCGCGTCGATGTCGGCTTT
>CAIKZV010000474.1 GCA_903831925.1 uncultured Burkholderiales bacterium | reverse complement strand
CAAGACCACGCTCGCCACCGTTCGGGTCAGCGATATCGGCTCGGCGATGCAGACCGGTCTGTGGAAAGACATCGGCAAGATGAAAGTGCCCAGCCTGCGCGGGCTGGAGTCTCGGTCGCCGTATTTCCACGATGGCTCGGAAAACGACATCGCGCAGCTGGTCGGCTTTTATGACCGGCGATTTTCGATCGGCCTGAGCGGACAGGACGTGGCCGACCTGGCCGCATTTCTGAAGGCGCTCTGAGCGACGACGCGACGCGGCGCCCGCGGTTCGCTGAGGTCGGTCCTGATCGATACCGTTGTGCTGCGCCGGGCCATCAGCTCATTCAGCGTTTATCCGGGCTTGCAGCCTGCATACCCGCCTGCGTCAGCATCCGGTCGATCTCGAGCTCGGCCTGCAGCCAATCGTCATCGGCACCACCTTCAGCGAAATCACGCTTTTCGGCGATGAAATAGGCAGCCTGCGAAATCATCTCGTGGCGCTGCATCGGATCAAAAGGTGTCAGGCCATTGCCATGAAGCTCCGCGTGCCACTCGCCTTCTGACGACTCCCCGAGGAAGGTGCGCATCGACCGCTGGGCTGGCGTGTTCGCCGCAATCGATGCGGCGCCAAGCTCGGACCCTGCCCTGCCCCGGGCCGATGCGCGCGATGAGCCATCGCCCGGATGGTCGGCTGCCGATTGGCGGGCCGAAGCCGACTGGTGCGAGGTGGAACGCGCGGTTTTTGAAGTACTGGTACCCATGACAGATCGTCTCCGAATAAGGAATGTTGGTGTTGTGCGATGGGGCTCAGGCGGACCAGTTCACTCTCAACTGGTAATCGCCTTCCTGAAAGCCGTAATGCAGCGAACCGCCGAAAGCGCCATGCAAGGCCCGTCCGATTGCCTGCACCAGATGGACATCGGTGGTGCTGATCACCAGCCGGCCATCGAAAGTCTCGATCGACATGATTCGTTCGAGCGCATGCTCGGACTCGACTTTTTCGGCCACATTGCGCGCGGTAGCCAGCACGTCTTCGCGCTTCTCGAAGGCATAGGGGCCTTCGATGGTCAGAATGCCGGCGGGCAGCTTGTCGGCAATTCGCCGGCATGCCGGGCAGGCAAGCGATTGCGCCTGCGGCGTGGCTTGTGCACGCATCCAGCGCCCGCGCCGATTGACCAGCCCGCAATCGGGGCAGACCTGCTCGCCTTGCGGCTTGTTATCCGCGCGATAAGGGTCATGCCGGGCGGGCATGACGAACTGGGGCGGGCGCCCCGGTGTATAGCCATGCGCTCGCGCGCCTTCGTTCTGATGCTTCACGAGACCTCCTTGAGAGGTCAGATGCGGCAGGCCCGATCACGCCGATGCGCGACCTGATCCTGATGGGCACGGCGGACGCGCCGAGCCCTGCTAGCCCTCTCCAGGCTCGCTGTGAGCCGGCTGTTAGCCCGATGAGTCCGACGAGAGGTCCGACACCTGATCCGATGGATCATCGGCAAGCAACTCTCGTGCCCCGTGCTCTGGCAACGACTCGACATCGCGCAGACGGCGCACGATGGCACGCGAGCGCACTTCGGCGGTATCGAGCGACTGGCTGACGGTCTGCAATTGTTGCCGCGTGCGGGCCAGCACATCGCCGAACTTGCCGAATTCGGTCTTGACCGCACCCAGCACCGACCAGACCTCGCTGGTTCGACGCTCGACCGCCAGCGTGCGAAAACCCATCTGCAGACTGTTGAGCAGCGCTGCCAGCGTGGTCGGCCCGGCAAGCACCACGCGGTGGGTGCGCTGCAGGTCGTCGACCAGACCGGCTCGTCGCACCACCTCGGCGTAAAGCCCCTCGGTCGGCAAAAAGAGCAGCGCGAAATCGGTGGTGTGCGGCGGCGCCAGGTATTT
>CAIKZV010000473.1 GCA_903831925.1 uncultured Burkholderiales bacterium | reverse complement strand
GATTCGGCCGTCATGCCCTGCGCCGCCAGTCGGGCCAGCGCAATCGCATCGAAGCGGATACGCGTGAGCGGGGTGGCATGGCCGTCACCCCGGCGAGGATCGCTGTTGACCTGTTCGACCAGTTCGGCAACCGAGTGTTGTCCGTCGCCGATGACCAGCGGCGGGTCGCGACGCGCGGCAGCGATCAGTTTTCGCCCGACGATCAGCAACCGGTAATCGTCACCGGAAAGGTAGCGCTCGACAATGATGTCGCCGCTGATTTCGCTGGCGGCTGCCCATGCCGCTTCAAGTTCTTCGCGGGTCTCGACATCGACCGTGACGCCCTTGCCCTGATTGCCGTCACGGGGTTTGACGACCACCGGCGCGTTGAGCGACTGCATCACTGTCCAGGCTTCTTCGAAGTCGGTCACCGAGCGGCCATTGGGAACCGGCACGCCGACCGAATCGAGCAAGGTTTTGCTGAGTTCCTTGTCCTGGGCGATCGACTCCGCGATCGCACTGGTGCTGTCGATTTCGGCAGCCTGGATTCGCCGCTGGTGAATGCCCCATCCGAATTGGACCAGGCTGCCTTGAGTCAGGCGTCGATAAGGAATGCCGCGTTCGATCGCGGCCTGCACGATCGAGCCGGTACTGGGCCCCAGACGAATGTCTTCGTCAAGTTCGTTCAAAGCCGCAATCGCCTTCGATGCATCGAAGCTGCCTGCATTCCGGGCAGCGATAAAAAGCTGGGTCGCCGATTCGAGCGCAAGCCGCCCGACAGCCTCTTCGCTGTATTCGATGACGATCCGGAAAACCCCGGTTTCCGACGTGGGCTTTGCTTGCCAGAATCTCACTGGGCATCCGGCAAGTTGCTGCAGCCTGAGCATGCTCCAGCCGAGCAGGTAAGGCGCTGTCGCGGTGTTGTCGGGAAGCCCATCCGGCGTCCCGATGCCGGGACACAACGCATTCATTCGCGTTGTCATGTCGATCAGCGACAAGCCGTTCAGATCGGCATCGGTGCTGGTGACGACTGCCTCGATAACCGTAAAGCGGCTCCAGAGATTGGGGCCGCGCAGTGCGCGAATGCGGGAGATATCCATCGAGGAGCCGGGTTGGCGAAGTGATCAGGCGCTCATTGCGGCGGTCGCGCGGGCGATCGCGGGAAGACATGCCGGAGTTTGCAGCAATGGCGCTTCAAGACTTGTTCGCAGCACTTCGGGCGACATCGCGAGTGACCAGCCCACCGCAGCGGCGGGCAGGAGAATGTCGAGGTCGGTGCTTGCGTTGAGGAGTGACGGCAGCACCGTCTCGGTGTTGCCGCTGGCAAGAATCACGTGATGCCCGCGGGGGAAGACGGCTCGCCCGCCCTCGGCCAGATGAGCCGCGATCGCCGTGGCTGACGGGTCCCGGCCGTAGAAGATGACCTCGCCGTCCGACAGCGACGCCATCTCGGCAACTTGCTCGTCGTCGCCGTTCAGGATGGCAGTGCCTTCAGACAGCACCACGTCGACCTGGCTGCGCAACACGCCATACATGCCTTCAGGGGTCTCGATCCACAGATCGTCGAGGGTTTCGGTCGGGTCGAGCGATGTCACGACCCCGATCAGGCATCGGTCATAGGCCAGGCCGTCCTCGGCAATCGCACGTGCGCTGTTTTCGATGACCGCAAAGTCGATTGATCGGTTGAGCAGCGTCTTGCGGCCTGACTCGTAATTGGCGCAGTTGCCCGACTGTACGAGACGTCCGTCGAGCGTCAGGCCTGCGGTGGTGGCGCTGGCCACCTTGTGACCCAGTTGGGTGGCCAGATTCGCCACCATGAGGGCGATCGCGGTTGTATGACGGCTTCCGGTGATGCCCACAACCGGGATCCGGCCGGACTCGCCTTGCGGGAAGAGATGATCGACGATTGCGGCGCCCACAGGCTGCGCTTGCCCTTCTGCCGGTCGCAGATGCATCAGCAATCCGGGGCCGGCGTTCACTTCGACGATTGCGCCTCGCTGCTCGGCAAGCGGGCGCGAAATGTCTTCGGCAACCAGGTCGATGCCGGCAATGTCGAGTCCGATCGTCCGGGCCGCCAGCGATGCAAGCGCTGCGGTCGATGGGTGGACGTCTGCCGTGCAGTCGATGGCCACATTGCCGTTTCGCTGGATCAGGACTTCACGTCCGACAGCCAGGACCGATTCGGCAGTCAGACCCTGCCGACCAAGCTCGAGCCTTGAGGCTGAATCGAGTCGGACAGGATTGAGCGGTGTGTCTTCGGTGCTGCCGCGGCGCGGATCGGCGTTGAGCTGCCGATCGATGAGTTGCTCAATCGAACTGTGGCCGTCGCCGGTCACAAAGGCGAGGTCTCCCCGAGCCGCGGCGACCAACTTGCCTGCGACGACCAGCAGGCGGTGTTCGCTGCCCTGAATGAATCGCTCGACAATAACGCCGCTGCCTTCCTCCAGCGCCACGGCATAGGCAGCCTCAACCTCGTCACCGTTGACCAGGTTGGTGAACACGCCGCGACCG
>CAIKZV010000472.1 GCA_903831925.1 uncultured Burkholderiales bacterium | reverse complement strand
GTCGTGCCAGAGTCGGCCTGGTTCATTCGACGGGGGCCTTCGAATTCGAAGGGCTTGGTGACCACACCCACCGTCAGGATGCCCATCTCCTTGGCAATGCGCGCAACGATCGGCGCCGCCCCGGTACCCGTGCCGCCGCCCATGCCGGCGGTGATGAACACCATGTGCGCGCCTTCTAGAGAGGCCCGAACGCGACTTTCCGCTTCCTCGGCGGCGACCCTGCCTTTGTCGGGTTTTCCCCCAGCGCCCAGTCCGTTGTCACCGAGCTGAATCAACTGGTGGGCGCTGCTGCGGTTGAGCGCTTGCGCATCGGTGTTGGCACAGACGAACTCAACGCCCTGCACCCCCTGGCTGATCATGTGCTCGACGGCATTGCTGCCGCCGCCGCCCACGCCCACCACCTTGATGCGGGTCCCTTGGTCGAATTCTTCGATCATCTCGATAGGCATGTCAATCTCCTTTTTCGTCGTCAAGCGGTTGCCAATGAAAACTCTGTTGTCAAATCAAAGAGCGCAGGACGGGTCATCGTCCCGGTGATACGGAAAACGTCAAAAATTACCTAGAAACCAGTCTTTGGCGCGGCCGAAGAAGGTCTGAACCGACCCTGCCTGCAACGCCACTTTCTGCCCACGCGCTCTCGCTGCGCGGGCTTCTTCGAGCAAGCCCATCACCGTGGCCGAGCGCGGGTTGGCCACCATGTCGAACAGCGGGCCGTTGTAGGTCGGCAAGCCCTTGCGGACGGGCTTGAGAAAGATGTCTTCGCCGAGCTCGACCATGCCAGGCATCACCGAGGTGCCACCGGTGATCACGATGCCCGATGACAGCAGCTCTTCGTAGCCCGATTCGCGGATCACCTGATGCACCAGCGAATAGATCTCTTCGACCCGTGGCTCGATCACACCCGCCAACGCCTGGCGTGATAACAAGCGTGGCGCGCGGTCGCCCAAGCCGGGCACTTCAAGGTTCTCACTCGGGTCGGCCAGCATCTGTTTGGCCACGCCGTACTCGACCTTGATCTCCTCGGCGTCCTTGGTCGGCGTGCGAAGCGCCATGGCAATGTCGCTGGTGATCAGGTCACCGGCGATCGGGATCACCGCGGTGTGCCGGATCGAACCCTCGGTGTAGATGCTGACGTCGGTGGTGCCGGCGCCGATGTCGACCAGCGCGACGCCGAGCATCTTCTCGTCTTCGGTCAGCACTGCGGCGGCGCTGGCACTGGGGTTGAGCACCAGGCGATCGACCTCCAGACCGCAGCGGCGCACGCATTTGAGGATGTTCTCGGCGGCACTCTGGGCACCGGTGACGATGTGAACCCTGACCTCGAGCCGGCTGCCACTCATGCCCACGGGCTCTCTGACCTCATGGTTGTCGATCACGAACTCCTGCGGCTCGACCAGCAACAGACGTTGGTCGTTCGGAATGTTGATCGCCTTGGCGGTCTCGACAACTCGGTGTACGTCCAGCGGCGTGACTTCTCGGTTGTCGCGAACGATCACCATGCCGGTCGAGTTCTGACCGCGGATGTGACTGCCGGTGATGCCGGTGTAGACGCGCTCGATCTTGCAGGCGGCCATCATCTCGGCCTCTTTCAGCGCGGCCTGGATGCTCTGTACCGTGGCATCGATGTTGACCACCACGCCGCGCTTGAGGCCATGCGAAGAAGCCACGCCCAGACCGGCCAGCCTG
>CAIKZV010000471.1 GCA_903831925.1 uncultured Burkholderiales bacterium | reverse complement strand
TCATGTTTCACAGCATGAAACGGAACCCCCATCCCAACCCATAGATGGCGCTGGCACAGATTGCGTCCTTCCATCAAAATGGTGCGAGCCGCCCGACCCCCAAGGAGCACACCGCCATGATCCGCATCGCCACCGCTGGTTTTCAGCATGAGTCCAACACGTTTTCGTCGGTGCCGGCCAGCTTGGACCTATGGCGCCAGTCCGGCATTCTGGAAAGCGCTGACGCGATCCGCGCCGAATACGCCACCTCTCAGTCCACACTGGCTGGATTTTTTGCCCGGGCAGCGGAGGAGCCCGATGTCGAACTGGTACCGCTTTTTTTCACCCGCTTGATGCCGATGGGGGCGATGACACCCGAGGCAACGACGTTCATTTTTGACAAGATCATTGCGGCCCTGCGAGACCAAGGCCCGTGGGACGCAGTGCTGCTGCCGCTGCACGGAGCTGCCGTGTCAGAGACTTGGCGCGATGCCGATGGCGAACTGGTGCGCCGCGTCCGCGAGGCGGTGGGGCCACACGTGCCGATTGGCGTGGCGCTGGACATGCATGCCAATGTGGCGCCGCAGTTGGTTGCCAATGCCACAGTGGTCACGGTTTACCAAACCAACCCGCACATCGACGCCTATGCGCAGGCGCGTGACTGCGCCGAGATGGTGTTGCAGACCGTCAGGGGGCGGATCCGGCCCACCTGTGCGCTGGCCATGCCCCCCTTGGTGGTCAACATCCTGTGCCAGGGCACCGACGACGCCCCCATGCGAGACCTGTTGAAGCTGGCCCAGGCCCAACGCGACCGGCCCGGCGTGCTGTCAGTCAGCGTGGTGGAGGGCTATCCCTACGCTGACGTCCAGGAAATGGGCATGTCGTTCATCGCCGTAACCGACCACGATGCCGCGCTGGCCCAGGATGTCGTGCAAACACTCGCTCTGGCGGCTTGGCAGATGCGGGCCGAGTTAAACCACGGCGCAGCGTCCATCGACGAGGCCTTGCAGCAGGCACAGGCTTCGGCAGCTGGCCCGGTGGTGCTGTTCGATGTGGGTGACAACGTGGGCGGTGGCAGCCCGGGCGACTCCACCTTGATCTTGCATGCCGCGCGCCGGTTGGGCATTGCCGACCTGCTGCAAGCCGTGTGTGACCCCGAAGTAGTGGCACTGGCTCAGGCGGCCGGTGTGGGTGGCCGCATCACGGCCGCGGTTGGGGGCAAGAGTGACAACCTGCACGGCACGCCGTTCGCCATCAGCGGCGTGGTGACCGCGCTGTCAGACGGCACCTATGAAGAAACCGGCCCAACCCACGGCGGCTTTCGCTTCTTCAATGACGGTGCCAGTTGCGCGCTGCGCACCGATGACGGCTACCGTCTGGTGTTGACCTCACGCAGCGCAGGCTCGGCCAGCCTGCAGCAGTTCCGCGCCCTGGGGGTTGAGCCCACGGCCATGAAGATCATCGTCGCCAAAGGCGTTCATTCGCCCCGGCCTGCCATGACGCCCATTGCCAAGGCCATGATCTGGGTGGCCAGCGCTGGAGTGACTTCCGCCGACCTGTCGACCTTCACCTACAAGCATCGCAGGGTGCCCTTGTACCCGCTGGAGCCCGACACCCACTGGCCTTGACAGGGTAGGCTAGCCAGCCAGGCCCACAAACACCTGCTGAACGTCGTCATTGTTGTCAATGGCGGCCAAAAAGGCCTCCACTTCCTCTAACTGCTCGGGGCTCAGGCTGGCG
>CAIKZV010000470.1 GCA_903831925.1 uncultured Burkholderiales bacterium | reverse complement strand
GCACTTATCCGACAGCAGCTGATCGATCTTGCCAGCCAGGCGAGCCTCTTCAGCGCCGACGACTTTCCGCCCCCGCAAGCCGGCAGCGGCATGCGTTCGGCGCTCTATCGCCTGTCAGAAGATGAGGATCATCGCTTTGCGCTGTATGCCAATGCGTCGCTCGGCGGCTATGGCACGCCGGCCCACAATCACACCACCTGGGCGGTGATCGTTGGCGTGACCGGCGAGGAGCTCAACCGTTTTTATGAGCCGACCCCCGAGGGTGGCGTGAAAGAGTCCGGCCAGTTCATGGTCAAGGCCGGCACCGGCGTGACCTTCATGCCCGACGATCTTCACTCGATCCATATCGATGCGCCGCTGATCAATTTTCACATGTACGGATTGGGTCTGGAGCAGCTCGACAAGCGCCGCTACTACAAGGCGCAGGAGAATGCCTGGTCGGTCTTTCCGGCCCACTCCGACATCCGGGAGGCGCGCTGAAACGCGCTAGAGTGCACACCGATCTCACTTTCGATGAAGGCGACAACCATGTCAGACACGCACGAACATCACGACCGCAAAGCGCCAACCGACTGGAAACACGACGGCGTTCGTGTCGTCCCCGGTGATCAGCTCGACGGCAATGTGCCCTCAACGCCGGGCATGGACCGCAAGGCCGCGATCAATTTCGCGCGGGTCGGCGCCCAGAAACTGTGGGCCGGCACGGTGCATATCCATCCCGATGCCAAGACCGGCGCGCATCACCATGGTCCGCTTGAGAGCGTGATCTATGTGGTCAAGGGGCGCGCCCGCATGCGCTGGGGCAACCAGCTCGAATTCACCGCCGAAGCGGGCCCGGGCGATTTCATCTACGTGCCGCCCTATGTGCCGCATCAGGAAATCAATGCCAGTGCCGACGAGATGCTCGAGTGCGTCCTGTGCCGCAGCGACGGACAGGCGGTCGCGGTCAATATCGATATCGAGCCGGTCGAAAAACCCGAAACCGTGCTCTGGATCGATCCGACGCATCCGCAGGGCGGGGTTTGACGATCAGTCGATGACCACTCGAAAGCCGATGTTGCTGCTGGCGGTGTCGGGGGTATTCGAGCTGCGAGCCGACACCCGATAGCGGTTGCAATACGAGTCGTGACACAGGAAGGAGCCGCCGCGCAGCGGGCGATGCCCGCCTTCCAATGTCTGCGCACACCACTCCCAGACATTGCCGCAGACGTTGTAGAGGCCAAACCCGTTCGGCTCGCCCGAACCGGCATCGACCGGCTGAGGCGTCCATCCGGCTGCAGGCGCATCCGGAAACCGGCCCCTGAAGACATTGCAGCGGGGCAGACCCGCCTCGTCATGCAAGTCGTCACCCCAGGCAAAGCGCAGCCCTTCGTGACCGCCGCGGGCGGCGCGCTCCCACTGGGCTTCGTTCGGCAGCTGCACGCCGGCCCACTCGCAATAGGCCATCGCATCGTTCCAGGAGACATGGACCACCGGATGTGAGGGGCGATCGCGCACATGCGATCCGGGGCCTTCGGGGCGCTGCCATGACGCATGCTCGATCGGCAACCACCACGGCAGGCCGCTCACCACCTGACGAGCCGCCTGACGCAGGGATTCATCAACCTGCAGATAAAACACGAAGGACGTCCCCTGTGTCTCGGCATCGGTGATGTAACGCGTGGCGCGCACGAAGTCGGCGAACTCGGCATTGGTCACCGTGGTCGGTGCGATGCGAAAGGCGCCAAGCCACACGCGCCGCGCTGGCCCTTCGCCATCGCCCGG
The DNA here is from genome assembly GCA_903831925.1 of uncultured Burkholderiales bacterium. GTDB lineage: Bacteria > Pseudomonadota > Gammaproteobacteria > Burkholderiales > Burkholderiaceae_E > UBA4615. Next base: position 1,222 of record CAIKZV010000470.1, on the reverse strand, counting down.
TACTGCATCGGGCCCCTCATTGCCCATGGTGAAGGTCCCGGCCGGGATCTCGCACCACTGCTCAGAGACAAGGGCATTGCCCCGCCCAGTCGCGGGCATGCTCGGAGGAATAACGGATACCGGTGCCGGCGCAGCGGTGCTCGCGGATCTCGGGCCGCAGCAGGATGCACCGCTTTCTGCCACGTCGGCTCCCTGATCGCTCAGGCTATTCGTCTTTTTCCCAGAAGGCGCGGGTCACGCCCTGGCTGCTCATCAGCGCCACGATCTTTTCGCGGGCAATCACGCCGCAACGCACGGCCCAGGCATCGTACTGAGCGCCCATATCGGCGACTCGTTCGGGATGCTGTGCAGCGAGATCATTGAGCTCGGTGCGATCTGCGTCGAGATCGTAAAGCTCCCAGTCAAGGGGATAGCGCTTGACGAGTTTCCACTTGCCGATGCGTACCGCGGCATTGCCTTCATGCTCCCAGAACATCGGCGGCCGCGCACCGCCATCCTGGCCGAACACCGGCAACAGACTGAGGCCTTCGAGCGGATCAATCGCCCTGCCCTCGAAGCTCGCAGGGTATGTCGTGCCGGTGACATCGAGAACGGTGGCCATGATGTCGGGCAGATAGCCCGGTGCATGCCGGATACCGCCCTTGTCGGCGATCCCGTTGGGCCAGTGCACGATCAGTGGCGTTGAGATGCCGCCCTCGTGAATCCAGTGCTTGTAGAGGCGAAACGGTGTGTTCGACAGATTGGCCCAGGCGGTGCCGTAGCTCTGGTAGGTGTTCTCAGGGCCGGGCATGCGGCCGGTGTCGTTGCCGAAGTGCACCGGCTCGCCGCTGCGCGTGGTGGCGCGCGCGATCATCAGCTTGTTGACCAGCTCATCGATGGTCACGCCTTGCGGAATGTCCTCGGCGCAGGCGCCGTTGTCGGCCAGAAAGATCACGACGGTGTTGTCGAGTTGCCCGGTTCGTTCGAGCGCCGCGATGATGCGACCGATCCCCTGATCCATCCGATCGATCTGCGCTGCATAGACCTCCATGCAGCGCAGCGTCCAGGCACGGAACTGCTCATCGGCTTGCGCCTGCGTCCAGGGCGGCTGGCTCGGGTCGCGATCGGTCATTTTCCAGGCGGCTTTGAGAATTCCCGAGGCGACCAGCTTTTCAAGGCGCGCTTCGCGCAGGGCATCCCAGCCGGCATCGAAGCGGCCCTGGTACTTGGCAAGGTCGGCCTC
>CAIKZV010000469.1 GCA_903831925.1 uncultured Burkholderiales bacterium | reverse complement strand
CTCTCGGCCGAACACAAAGCAGCAATCCTTTTGGCTATGAAGGAGGGGGAAGAGAAGATTGAAAAAATGGCGGCAAATGGAGGCAAAGACTTTAATGGGTGGAGAGTGGGTGGCCTAGCTGGCGGGGATCGTGCTTTCTTCAATGGAGATTGGCTAAAACGCGCTGCCGTTGCAAAAGCGGGCATCTATGCAAACGATTCAATTGAAGCTATGTACCCATTAACTCGTCTGGATAGCCAAGGGGAAGTGCTTGATGGTAGTAAACATAGCTACGCACTCACTTTTCCAAAGGGTCAGCTTCCACCGGTAAATGCCTTTTGGTCCATCACGATATACGATGGCAAGACGCAACTTTTAATCGAAAACCCAATCAATCGCTATCTGATTAATTCTCCAATGTTGCCAGGGATGAACAAGAATGCTGATGGATCGGTAACTATCTACATTCAAAATAAATCGCCAGGTAAATCAAAAGAAGCAAATTGGCTGCCAGCACCCGATGGTCCAATCTATATGGTTATGCGACTTTACTGGCCAAAAGAGACTCCTCCATCCATATTGCCGCCAGGTGAGGGAGGGTGGAAGCCACCCGGAATTGTTTTGGTGAACTAAGTTACTTCGCTTCGGGGATTTTTTATAACTGGAGCGTCGTGCGACATTCGAACTCGCGACAAGCGATTTAAAATCCCTCTAGCGAAGGCGATGTCCGCCAAAGTCTGCTTCGGGTCGCTACCCGCCGGTCGTCCGGGCCAACCAGAGGCTGCTGCGCTGACGTGTCACGCCAATCGTTCGCCCACCTGCGGCAACAACGACACCGAATTCGGAGCCCACTACTTTCCGCATCGCGGCATGTTTCGACAGACCTTATTCAAGCGCGACAGACTTTAGTCAGCGCATCACCGCGCAAGCCGGGCACGGTCACGAAGAGCAGCAGGCCGCAGGCCGCCCCGGCGGCCGACAGCGCAAAACCGCCGTAATAGCCACCAGTGAGGTCGTAGAGCGCGCCGCTGCCCCAGGAGCCGAGCGCGCCACCCATGCCCATGCCAAAGAGCACCGCGCCGTAGATGCCGGTCTGGCGTCCGCCGGCGAAGTTGCGCGCCGACAGCACCGCCACCAGCGGCCCGCGCGAGCCCTGCATCGTGCCGAACAGCATCACGAAGGCGGCGACCATGGCCATGGCCATGGCATGCGAGTGTCCGAGCGCCGCGAGCGCGGCCACGCCGGCGATTGTCGAGCCATAGGAGATCATCGCGACCCGCATCTCGCCGATGCGCTCGGCGAGGCTGCCGGCGACAAAGGTGCCGACGATCGAGACCATGCCGACCAGCCCGTAAATCGACGCCGCCTGCAGTGGCGGCAGGCCCGATTCGATCAGATAGGCGACCAGCTGGACGCTGACCGCAAAGGTGCTCACCGAGGTGCAGAACATGACGCCAAAAAGCGCCCAGAAGACCGGCGTTCGCAGGGCTCGACTCACCGTCCAGGCCTGACCGTCGGCGGCTTGCTGCTTGCGCGCCGCCGCGATCTCGGGCGCACCGGCGGCAATCCGGCGCCAGGGTAAAAACTGGATCAGCGCCAGCACCGCCAGCAACATCAGCCCGAGCACCTGATAGGTGCCGCGCCAGCCGCGCTGCGCAACCAGCGACTGCACGATCGGCGAGAACACCAGCAGGCCGACGCCCATCGAGGCCGAGATCACGCCCATCGCACTCGAGAGCTTTTGCTGGAACCAGCGGCTGACCAGGCTGGACGCCGGCAGCATGCCGATCATTGATGCGCCGATCGCGCCACCGAGCCCGGTGAGCAGGTAGAGCTGCCACAGGGCGCTCACCTGCGAGGCAAGCAGGCAGGCGATGCCAAAGACCGCCATGCCGACGCTGTAGCACAGCCGTGCGCCGAGCCGGTCGAAGATCGTGCCAGCGATCGGTGACATCACGCCGAGCGCGACCATGTAGGCCGAGTAGATGCCGGTGAGCGCGGCGCGATCGGTGTGAAATTCGCGGGCGATCGGCAGCAGGAAGATCGCAAAGCTTTCGCCCACACCGCGCGAGATTGCGCTGATCACGGTACACATCACCAGCACGCCGAGCGCGGCACGATGGGCCGTGATCTGCGAATCGGCAACGGGTGACCCGGGGGCGGGTGCAGTCAAGGGTTATGGGGGCGATGGCCGAGGGTTGGTGTGAGCCCTGCATTATCGGGGGCAAGTGCGCCGGCAGGGTCATGCGAATACCGCTTTTCGACTTAGGACGAAGGTGCCAGGACGTGTGCGGCTGCTGTGCTAGCTTGGCGCATCGGCTTGAGTCGGCTGGGTCATGATGCCGGTTTTGCTGAGTTGCCGATCAACGCTGACCACCCATCCTGACCCTTCATCCTGACAACCAGGGGACTCACCCGATGCGATTCGAAGATGCCTTCGGCCTCGAGATGTCGACCGACTCGCCCGCCGCTCACGAGGCCTATCTCGATGCGGTCGAGCGCTTTCTGTGCGCCCTGCCCGGCATGGAAGCCGCGGCACAGCGCGCGATCGATGCCGACCCGCGATGCGCGCTCGCCCATGCAGTGCTGGCCCGCGCCCATCAGCTGCATAGCCGTGGCGCCGATGCCCGAGCGGCGATGGCGCAGGCTGTGCGGGCGGTGGCCGGGCAAAGCGAGCGCGAGCGCAGCCATGTGCACATGCTCGATCGCGTGGTCATGGGCGATGCCGCGGGCGCGATGGCCGCGGCACGCCCTCACCTTCAGACCTGGCCGCGCGACTTCATGGTGATGGCGCCCTGCGCGGGCGTCTTCGGGCTGATCGGTTTTTCCGGGCTGGCCGGGCGCGAACAGACGCTGCATGACTTCATGGCGCAGTTCGATGCGCCCTGCGCCAGCGACTGGTGGTTCCAGGCCGCACGGGCGTTTTCGCAATGCGAGGTCGGCCAGCTCGATTCCGCCCGCGCCAATGCCGAAAAGTCGCTGGCCCAACGGCCCCGCAATGCCCACGGCGCCCACATCCGCACCCATGTCGATTACGAATGCGGCGACGATGCCGACGGTCTGGCCTGGCTGTCGCGCTGGCTCGAAGACTATCCGCAGGCCGGCGCAATGCATGGCCATCTGTCGTGGCACAGGGCGCTGTCGGCGCTCGAGCTCGGCGACGATGCCACCGCCCGCAGGGTGTTCGACACCCAGGTCAAGCCCTATGCGGCCTGGGGGCCGCCGCTCAATGTGCTCACCGACGCCAGCTCCTTCCTGCTGCGCGCCGAGCTGCTCGGTGCGAAGCGCCCGCTCGATGAATGGCAGATGCTGGCGCGCTATGCGCACGAGCAGTTCCCCAAGCCTGGCCTGGCCTTTGTCGATGCGCATGCCGCGCTCGCCTATGCGATGGCCGGCGACAGCGACGCGCTGGCGCGCCTGATCGCCGGTGCGCGCGGGCCGGCCGCCGATGTGGTGATCACACTCGCCCGCGGCTTCGAGGCCTTCGCTCAGGGCCACGACGCGCCGGCGCTCGAGCATCTGTGGCCGCTGATGGCCACCCACGAGCGACTCGGCGGCAGCCGCGCGCAGCGCGATCTGATCGAGCAGACCGTGCTGGTGGCGCAGCGCCGCTCAGGGCGCACCGGCCCCTGGACCCGCCATCGCGGCCGGCCGCTGCCAGTGGGTCTGCGCTGATCGGCGGCCTGTCGCTGTGCTAGCTTGCCGGATCGGCCACACAGCGCGCTCAGCAGCCCGCTCAGCAGCCCGCGGCCTGAAACAATTCCTGGAGACGACATGCAGACCCTGCTGCCCCTTGCCGCACGCACCGCGCAATTGCTCAAAGACCGCAATGAAACCGTCTCGGTGGCCGAGTCCTCGGCCGGCGGCCTGATCGCCGCCTCGCTGCTCGCGATCCCCGGCGCATCGGCCTACTTCAGGGCCGGCGCGGTGGTCTATACCCGGCCGGCACGCCGAACGCTGATGGGCATGGCCGATGCCGACATGACCGGCGTGCGCTCATCTTCCGAACCCTATGCACTGATGCTCGCCCGCACCGCGCGCGAGCGGCTCGATGCCGACTGGGGCCTGTCCGAGACCGGCGCAAGCGGCCCGACCGGCAACGGCTATGGCGACGCCGCCGGCCACAGCTGCCTGGCAGTGAGCCACCGCAGCGGCTTTGAGCAGGTGATCACGCTCGAGACCGGCAGCGCCGATCGCGTCGACAACATGCGCGCCTTCTCGATGGCCGCCCTCGACCTGCTGCTCAAGGCGCTGACGCGCTGAGCGCAACGCGCGAGAGGCGTCGCGCCCTCGACGCGTTTCAGGCCCGCTCGAAGATCGCCGCGATGCCCTGACCGCCGCCGATGCACATCGTCTCCAGCCCGTAGCGGCTGCCGCGACGCTTCATCTCGTGCAGCAGGGTGGTCATGATCCGCACGCCGGTGGCGCCCACCGGATGGCCGAGCGAAATGCCCGAGCCATTGACGTTGAGACGATCGTCGAGCTCGTTGAGCGAGCTGCCCCAGCCCTTGAGGACGGCCAGTGCCTGGCAGGCAAAGGCTTCGTTGAGTTCGACCAGATCCATCTGATCGAAGCGCATGCCGGTGCGACGCATGAGCTTCTCGACCGCCGGCACCGGGCCGATGCCCATGCGCGAAGGCTCGCAGCCGGCGACCGCCCAGCCCACCAGCCAGCCGATCGGCTCCAGGCCGAGCTGCGCGAGCTTGTCTTCGGACACGACCAGGCAGCAGGCGGCAGCATCGTTCTGTTGGCTGGCATTGCCGGCGGTGACCGTGCCGTCTTTCATGACCGCCTTCAGGGCCGACAGGGTCTGCAGGCTGGTGTCGGCGCGGATGCCCTCGTCGCGGGCCACGATCAACGGATCGCCTTTGCGCTGCGGCACCGAGACCGGCACGACTTCATCGTTGAAGCGACCGGCGGCCCAGGCGGCTGCGGCGCGCTGCTGGCTGCGCATCGCAAAGGCATCGGCCTGCTCGCGGCTGATCGAATAGTCGCGCGCCAGATTTTCGGCGGTCTCGATCATGCCGCTGATCTTGCCGAAGCGATGCTCGGGCTGCGAACGCTCGCGGCCGCGATCGAGGCGATCGTGCAGCTTGACCGTACCCGAGCGCGAGCCCCAGCGCATGTCGGTGGTGTAGTACTCGACATTGCTCATGCTCTCGACGCCGCCGGCCATGACCACATCGGCCGCGCCGGTCTGGACCATCATCGCGGCGGTAGCCACCGACTGCAGGCCACCGCCGCAGCGACGATCGAGCTGCATGCCCGACACGCCAATCGGAAAGCCTGCCTGCAGCGCCACCCAGCGGCCGGTGCAGGGCGCTTCGCCACTGGCATAGCTCTGCGAGAACACCACATCGTCGATCAGCGCCGGATCAAGGCCGGTGCGCTCGACCACCGCGCGCGCCACGCCGGCGCCGAGCTCCTCGACCGGCACGCCCCGCAGCGAGCCGCCGAAGGCGCCGATGGGGG
>CAIKZV010000468.1 GCA_903831925.1 uncultured Burkholderiales bacterium | reverse complement strand
GGCGATCCGCGGGCTGGCTTCGCTATTGCCAAAAATGACCGCGGTCGTGCAGTGCCGTTATGGCTGCGACCCGTTCGACGAAACGAGCCTTTGCGAAGAATGCCGGCAGAGACTCGCGAATGGCCCGCTCAAGACCCATCAGGTCGGCGTGCCCGTTGTCGACCTTCCGCTCGGCGCGACCGAAGACCGGGTGGTCGGCGCGCTCGATCTCGAACGCGCCCTGTCACAGGGCGTCAAGGCCTTCGAGCCTGGCCTGCTGGCTCGCGCGCATCGTGGCTTTCTGTATGTCGACGAGGTCAATCTGCTCGAAGACCATCTGGTCGACCTGCTGATCGACGTGGCCGCCTCCGGCGAAAACGTGGTCGAACGCGAAGGCCTGAGCGTGCGGCATCCGGCGCGCTTCGTGCTGGTGGGCAGCGGCAATCCCGAGGAAGGCGAGCTGCGCCCGCAGCTGCTCGACCGCTTCGGCCTGTCGGTCGAGGTCTCGACGCCGACCGACCTGCCGGCTCGCATCGAGGTGGTCAAGCGTCGTGACGCCTTCGAGCGCGATCCCGAGGCTTTTACCGCGCTGTGGAGCAAGGAAGACGAGAAGATCCGTCAGGCGCTGCTCAAGGCCCGTACACGCCTGCCCAAGGTGACGATTCCCGATTCGGCGCTGGAGCGCGCAGCCCGCCTGTGCATCGCGCTGGGCACCGACGGCCTGCGCGGCGAGCTCACGCTCATGCGCGCGGCACGCGCCCTGGCGGCGCTCGACGGTGTCACCGAGGTGGGCGACACGCAGTTGCGCCGCATCGCGGTCCCGGCGCTGCGCCATCGGCTGCGACGCAATCCGCTCGACGATACCGGCTCGGGCGTGCGGGTCGAGCGGGCGGTCGCCGAGCTCTTCGACACCTGATCCGGCTCGCCGATGCTGCCGGCCGAACTGTTCGAGGACTCGCCCGACAGCGGCGATGAATCCGGTGTGCTGCGCTGGGCCGATGCCCTGCGCGCTGCAGCCCTGACCGCGGTCGACCCGGTCGGACTCGGCGGCGTCGCACTCATCGCCCAGCATGGCCCGGTGCGCGAGCGCTGGATCGCGCTGCTGCGATCGCTGCTGCCGCCCGACACGCCGGTGCGCCGCGTGCCGCTGCATGTGCGCGACGACCGCCTGATCGGCGGACTCGATCTGGCCGCCACCCTCCAGACCGGACGGCCGGTCGCCCAGACCGGGCTGATGGTCGAGGCCGACGGCGGACTGCTGATGCTGGCGATGGCCGAGCGGGTGAGTGAATCCACCGCCGCCCGCCTGTGCGCCGCACTCGACACCGGCGAGGTTTCGCTGGCCCGCGACGGGCTGGCCGAGGTTCGACCGGCGCGCTTCGGCGTCATCGCCCTCGACGAGCGGATCGACGACGATCGGGCCAGCCATGACGAGCGTCTGCCGGCGCGACTGCTCGAGCGGCTGGCCTTTCATCTGTCGCTGGGCGGTGTCTCGATTGGCGATATCGGCCTGCTTGATGGCGATGCCGACGGCCGCGGGAGTCTGTCGAGCTCATCGGGGTCATCGGGCTCATCGGGCTCATCGGGGTCGCTTGCGCAAGCGCCCGACATCGCGGCCGCCCGCGCTCGTCTGATGCAGGTAAGCACGCCAGAAGATGTGATGCAGGCGATCTGCACCGCAGCGCTGGCGCTGGGGGTGGATTCGCTGCGAGGCTCGCTGCTGGCACTGCGGGCCGCCCGGGCAAGCGCGGCGCTCGACGCACGCGACACCGTCTCGCCCGACGATGCATCGCTTGCGGCCCGGCTGGTGCTCTCGCCCCGAGCAACCCGCCTGCCGGCTGCGCCGCCCGACGAGAGCGACAGTAAGCCTGAGGATCCGTCAGACGATCAGCCAGACGCCGAGCAGCCCGAGCAGACACCTGCGCCTGATCACCCGAAGAACCCAAGCGAGGACTCACCCGAGGACCCGCAGGCCGACGACAACGCACCGCCCGAAGACGACCCCGACCCGCCTGACCCCGACCCGCCTGACCCCGATAGGTCCCTCGACGAGCTCATCCTCGAAGCGGCCAAGGCCTCGATCCCGGCCGGTCTGCTGGCAAAGCTGGCCATGAACGAGGCGATGGCCTCTCGCGGTGCCGCAGGCGGGCGCGCCGGTGCAAGGCGCGAAGGGTCGCTGCGCGGCCGACCGGTGGGCACGCGTCCCGGGCTGCCGCGAGACGGCGCACGCCTCGCCCTGATCGACACGCTGCGCTCGGCCGCGCCATGGCAGACGCTGCGTCGGCGCGAAATCGCCGCCTTTGCTGACACCATTGACAGCCCGCCTCGCGCCTCGAAGATCGAAGTCCGGGCGAGCGATTTCCGGGTGGCCCGCGTCCAGGAGCGCGCCGAGACCACGACGATCTTTGCAGTCGATGCCTCGGGCTCGTCGGCACTCAACCGTCTGGCCGAAGCCAAGGGTGCGGTCGAGCTGCTGCTGGC
>CAIKZV010000467.1 GCA_903831925.1 uncultured Burkholderiales bacterium | reverse complement strand
CCTCGCGAACGATCGCCTCGCTGCCTTTGTCGGTGGGAGCAATCGCCACCAGCGGCGACTACGAGCGCTATTTCGAGCTCGACGCAAAGCGGTATTGCCATGTCTTCGATCCCCGTACCGGGATGCCTGTGACCTACTGGCGAAGTTTGAGTGTGCTTGCGCCGGTGGCCATTGCAGCGGGCAGCTGCGCCACGATCGGGATGCTGCTCGAGCGTGATGCGGCGCGGTGGCTCGACGATGCCGGCGTCCCGTGGCTCGGTATCGATCACAGCGGCGAGGTGATTCGCGGCGCCCTCGACCCGGATGTCATGGCCTAGCTTGCGGCCGCACTGAGCCGGATCAATCGTCATTTCAGTGATTGCGGCGCGCATATGACGCGCGACTGGCGGTGTGAGACTCTGCCTGTTCTGCAAGATTCGAGGAGACGACATGAGCCAGTCCGGTTTGAGGGTGACCCCTTATTCATCTGCGCTTGGCGCGCTCATCGAAGGCATCGACCTGGCAAAAGCGGTGTCGCAGGATGAGTTCTCGATCATCCGTCAGGCGTTTCAGGACTACGGCGTCATCTTTTTCCGCGATCAGTCCATCACGCCGCAGCAGCATCTCGATTTCGCAAGACGCTGGTCGCCGATCGATGTCTATCGCTTCTTCAAGCCGGTCGAGGGCTATCCGGAGATCGCGCAGGTGTTGAAGGAGCCCGAACAGCGCACCAATATCGGCGGCGATTGGCACACTGACCACAGCTACGATGAAGTGCCCGCCATGGGGTCGATGCTGCTTGCCCGCGAGGTGCCGCCGCGAGGCGGTGACACGCTGTTTGCCAGCATGAGCATGGCCTATGAGGCGCTGTCGCCTGGCCTGAGGTTGATGCTGGACGGGCTGCGAGCGGTTCATTCATCGGCGCATGTTTTCGGGGCAAACACCGCCTATGTGAAGAGCTCAGGCTCCCGACTCGGTAACCCCGAGGCCGCCACCCAGAATGTCGTGCATCCGGTTGTAATCCGTCATCCGCTGACCGGGCGAAGAACGCTCTATGTCAATCGCGCCTTCACGCTGCATTTCGTAGGCTGGACGCCGGCCGAAAGCAAGCCTTTGCTCGATTATCTCTATCAGCATTCGGTGCAGCCTGAGTTCACCTGCCGCTTCGAATGGCAAAAGGGGTCGATGGCCTTCTGGGACAATCGGGCAACCTGGCATTACGCGCTCAATGACTATCACGGACATCGTCGGCTGATGCATCGGATCACGCTTCAGGGGTCTCCAATCGCCGCCTAGTCAAGCGTGAGCATTCGCACGAACGCGCCTTCCTTTCCGACTTTATTGAAAAAAGTTAACCTAAAATGTTTCTTTTCGGGCTGAACTTTTTCCGAGCGGAGAGGATTGAATGGTTCACCGAGTTTGCAAGGCATTTTTTCACTTGATGCTGTCGATGGCTTGTAGCGCGCCCTTTGCGTCACCGGCCAATGCCCAGACTGAATCCCCTGCCTTGGTAATCGGCGCGGTTCCGAATATGAGTGCGCGGGTGGTGATGGCCCAGTACCAGCCTGTGCGCGATTACTTTCAGCGCACGCTCAAACAGAGCGTCGAGATTGCCACCTCGACCGATTTCGTGAGCTTCAGTCGGGAGACGCTCAAAGGCAATTATTCGATGGTTTTCACGCCGGCAAACCTCGGCCGGGTCGCTCAGGTCGATGGTGGATGGACCCCGCTCGCTTGCCTGGAGCCCGGTATTCCTGCTGTGCTGGTCGGGATGGCCGACAACCTGAATTCAAACCCCGATCAATTGTCTGGCAAGGTGCTTGCCACCACCAATCCCTCGGCGCTGGTTGTGCAGGCCGGTTTGAAGTGGTTGAAAGACCGTAATCTCGACCTTGGGCGTGACTTCAACTTGTCGATCGTGCCCAACGACGACAGCCTGTTTGCGGTCCTGCGCTCGGGCGAGGCGCCGTTCGCCATGATGAGCAAGGGCGAGTTTCTGGCCAAGCCCGAACCGATGCGGCAATCGACGCGTATCGTCAGCGAAATGGAAGTCGTCTCCGGTTTCTGGATTCTGACCAATCCGAAGATGCCGGTCTCACAGCGGCAGCGCATCAAGGAGCTGCTTCTCGCCTTTCCCGACTCCGCCGAGGGCAAGGTGTTTTTCGCATCGCCGGGGCGCAGCGGTCTGAGCGCCATCACCGATGCGGAGATGAAGGCGCTCGATATCTATCTTGACTCGACGCGCAGGGCCCTGGCCCCCTGACCGACTGAGCCTTTTCGAACGATGTTTACAAGCCTCGGCTTTAGGGCCAAGTTGGTCCTGTTGGGCGTGGCGCTTCAGATTGCCACGCTTTCGGCGATTATTTTCACGGCATCGCTGCTGATCGATCGCTATCTCGAGGCATCGCTCGCAGAGCGTGGGGCTGAGCTCAAGCCGCTGATCAACGCGAGTCTGGCAACGCCGATGGCGCAACGCGATTACGCCTCGGTCGAGGCGATTCTGCTCGAATCAGTCGCTGTTGACGGAATTGTCGCCATCTCTGTCGTGGATCATCGCGGGAGACTGATTGCATCGGCAGGCGACGCATCGACGGTCGCCGGCGCAGCGGTCGACAGACAAGGCCGTCAAAGCAATGCTGACCTGATCGAGTTTGCCAGTGCGATTACGCTGGCTGATCAGCCGCTTGGGCAAGCACGGTTCTCGCTCTCACGAACATCGCTGGTCGATGCCCGTCGCAGCCTGCTGTCGAGTCTCGCGCTGATCACGCTTGCGGGGCTCGGTCTGTTTACAGGATTGCTGGTCGCAGGCTCCTATGTGCTGACTCGGCCCATTGAATCCCTGATTACCGCAAGCAAGGCGATTCGGGATGGCAATTTCGCGATCACCCTGCCCAAATCGCGTGGCGACCAGATCGGGGCCTTGATTGATGCATTCGGGCGGATGTCGCAGGAAGTCGGGCGCAAGATCGACGAGTTGACGCTTAGTGAGGCAAAGCAGCGCGACTATCTGCAGCTCGCGGTTCAGCGACAAGAAGAAGCCGAAAAAGCAAAGCAGACCGCAGAGCAGGCAAATCGGGCCAAGAGTGATTTCGTCGCGAACATGAGTCACGAAATTCGAACTCCCATGAATGCCATCCTGGGCTTTGCCGAATTGATTCGCGAGACATCGCTGACCGCCACGCAAGCTGAATACATCGACACCATCTGCTCGTCCGGCGATTCGCTGCTCGCGATCATCAACGATATTCTTGATCTCTCGAAAATCGAGGCAGGTGAGCTCAGACTTCAGATCGCCGCCTTCAGCCCTGAAGCGCTGGTCCGAAAAATGGACGCGCTGTTTCGGGCGCAATGTCTTGCAAAAGGCATCGAATTGCAGATCGATCTCGATGCACAGATGCCCAGTGAACTGTTTGGCGACGTCGTTCGTATCGAGCAGGTACTGATCAATCTGGTCTCGAACGCGATCAAGTTCACGTCACGCGGCTCGGTGCGGGTCATGATCAAACCAGATCAGTCAGAGGCACCTGATTGCACCATTGTCGTCACCGTTGCGGATACTGGCATCGGCATCAGCGAGGACGCGCTGACCCGGCTCTTTCAGCCGTTTTCGCAGGCTGATGGCTCGATCACCCGGCGCTTCGGTGGGACCGGGCTTGGATTGGCAATATCGAAGCGGTTGGTTGAAATGATGGGTGGAAAGATCTCTGCGCGCAGCCGTTCAGGCATCGGATCGACCTTTATGTTCACGGTGGTCTGTCAGCGCGGCCTGGACGACGAGCAGGGCAGGTCGATCATCGGGCGCGACGTTTCGTCGGGTTCGATGCTTGTGACGCAAGACGAGGAGACCGCCTCGATTCGGGAGCGCTTGCGAAACAGAAGGGTTTTGCTGGTTGAAGACAATATTGTCAATGCGATGCTTGCGAGCCGATTCCTGGCCGCCTTGAACATGCAGGTCACGCTTGCCGAGAATGGATTGCAGGCTGTTCATGAAGTGTCGGTTCAGCAATTCGATGTCGTGCTGATGGATCTGCAGATGCCCGCGATGAATGGCTTTGAAGCGACGCAAGCGATCCTGGCCCAACTGCGTGATCGGGCCCCGCCGATCATTGCCTGCACGGCCTCGGTGCTCGATCAGGACAAGCAGGCTTGCCTGGACGTCGGAATGGTGGATCACATCGCCAAACCGATCGTGCGTGAGCGTTTGGTCGAGACGCTGCTGCGTTGGGTCCGTCATGTCGACGCGCGACCGAGCGACGTGACCTGACCGAAAAGCCTTAGCCGACGACAAAAATCGGCGTCCTGATCTGGCGCTTTCTCTGACGCAATGGCGTCGCTTCAAAGCGCTGCGTTTCGAACCTTCACCGCGCAGACTCGACAGCGGGTCGGGCATTGGGCCAAGCCCAGGTTTTCGAAACATTTTCGGGATCAATGATGAAAAATGTGACTGGATATTGGTCAAGAACGCTGATCGCGACGGCGATTGCCGCAGCGGTGTCGGTGCCAGCGTCGGCTGCGCCTTTGAACGGCGTTTTTGATGTGTATGTCTATCAGGGTTTAGGGGGAGGCACTGCCGGAGCCGCGCAAAATCAGGCCGTCATTGGCAATCCGCTCATATCGCCGACGAGGCAAATCGCGCACTTCACCTACACGGGCAACCTTAATTTCAACGCCGCGTCGAACAATATCCTGGCATTTTTTATATCCGGCGGAGGCTTGCTTTCCAATAACGCTGGTCTCAACACGACCATCTCCAGTGGCAATTTCGGAAGCACGACGGTCATGACCTTCTCCGGCACGACGGCTGGTCAGACTCTGGGTGGCACCATCACCCACGACGATGGCGTCAGTCTGTACAACACTTTCGGGACCGCCGGTTCGCTCCTGGCAAGCAGCGCCGGCCCGACCTCGTCGATATCCACGAGTTTTGCCAACCTGAACAGCAGCAACTGGGAACTGGTCTACGTGGCGGCCAATGACCTGCCCGAAGTGCTCTCAATGGATGTCACGTCACGGGTTCCCGAGCCGGCAACGCTCGGCATCATCGGGTTGGGGCTTGGCCTCATCGGCACGGCGAGCCAGCGTCGCAAGAAAGTCTGAGCGAATGCTGCAGCGACTGCGGATTGAATCTTCCGCAGTCGCGTGACGTATCAGGCGATGGCGGCCAGTCTGCTGGCCTGATCGATCGCGCGCTTGGCATCAAGCTCGGTCGCTTCAAACGCGCCGCCCACCAGTGTGCTGGCGATGCCGAGTGCTGTCAGCTCGTCATGCAGTTTGCGAAGCGGATTTTGCCCGGCACACACGATCACGGTATCGACCTCGAATGTCCGGGGCTCGCCGTTGACCAGCGCATGCAGCCCTGAGTCATCGATCTTCAGATACTCGACACCGCTCACCATGTTCACGCCCCGGCGTGCGAGGGTCATGCGATGCGTCCAGCCGGTGGTGCGCCCAAGCGAGCGGCCCGGCGCCTCGGGCTTGCGCTGCATCAGATAGATGGTTCGGTCGGCCGCCGCCACCATCGGCTCGACACCGGTCACGCCGCCTCGCGGATGGTTCTTGAAGTCGATGCCCCACTCGCGGGCAAAAACCTCGATATCGACTGCGCCCGACACCCCTTCATGCGAGATGAGTTCGGCCACGTCAAAGCCGATGCCGCCTGCGCCCATGATGGCGACCCGCTTGCCGATCGGCTTGCGGCCCAGGATGGCATCGACATAAGGCACGACCTTCGGATGGTCGATGCCGTTGAGCTCAGGACGGCGCGGCTCGATGCCGGTGGCAATGATCACTTCGTCGAAGGCCATCTCGCGCAGCATTGCGGCGTCGACGCGGCAACTCAGTCGCAGGTCGATCGCGTGCACATCGATCATTCGACGGTAATAGCGCAGGGTCTCGTTGAACTCTTCCTTGCCGGGAATTCGCCTTGCAAGGTTGAACTGGCCGCCGATATCGGCACCCGCTTCAAACAGCGTGACCGCATGACCGCGGCCGGCCGCCACGGTGGCATAGGCCAGCCCGGCAGGGCCTGCGCCGACCACGGCAATACGCCGCGGCTGATCGGCCTGCGGGTAAGTCAGCAGGGTTTCGTTGCAGGCCCTCGGGTTGACCAGGCAGCTGACCTGCTTTCGTCCGCCGAAGGTGTGGTCCAGGCAAGCCTGGTTGCAGGCGATGCAAGTGTTGATTTCGTCTTCACGACCCTGCATGGCCTTGATGACCAGATCCGGGTCGGCCAGCATCGGGCGGGCCATCGAGACCAGATCGGCATCGCCGCGGGCCAGTACCGCCTCGGCGACTTCCGGCATGTTGATGCGGTTGCTGGTGATCATCGGTACCGTGAGTTCCTTGCGCAGCCGGCCGGTGACCTGGGCAAAGGCGGCCCTGGGCACCATGGTGGCAATGGTGGGCACTGGCGATTCGTGCCAGCAAAAATGGGTGCTGATGATGTTTGCACCGGCGGCTTCAACCGCCTTGCCCAGCGACACCACTTCATCCCAGGCCAGACCGCCATCGAGCATGTCCATGGCCGAGATCCGGAAGATCAGGATGAAGTCGGGGCCGACCGCCTCGCGAACCCGTTTCATCACTTCGACCGGAAAGCGCATCCGGTTCTCCCAGGAGCCGCCCCAGCGATCGGTGCGCAGATTGGTCTTCTGCACGAGAAAGGTACTCAGTAGATAGCCTGCTGAACCAATGACTTCGACCCCGTCATAGCCGGCGTCGCGGGCAAGTGCTGCGCAGTTGGCGAAATCGGCGATCTGCTGCTCGATCCCGGCCTCATCGAGTTCGATCGGCCGGTAGGTGCCGATACGCGACTTCACCGCCGAAGGCGCCACGCAGTCCGGGACGCGTGCCAGTGGCCCGGAATGCAGGATCTGCAGGCAGATCTTGACCTCGGGGTCGGCCGCATGGACGGCTTCGGTGATCTGGCGATGCTGCGCGGCTTCAGCCGGGGTTGAGAGCTTGCTGCCGACGCCACCCTGTGCGTTCGGGGCGATGCCGCCGGTGATGATCATGCCGACGCCGCCGCGGGCGCGCTCGGCAAAAAACGCGGCCATCCGCTCGAAACCGTTGTCGGCTTCCTCGAGGCCGGTATGCATCGAACCCATCAGGATCCGGTTTTTCAGGCGGGTGAAGCCGAGTTCGAGGGGCGAAAACACATGGGGGTATCGGGTCTGGCCGATCATGGCGATGTCTCTTGTTATGGGCTATGAGACTGAAATTACACCAGATCAGCTGGAACTGACACGGCATCCTGTCGCAGGCTGTGGCAATAT
>CAIKZV010000466.1 GCA_903831925.1 uncultured Burkholderiales bacterium | reverse complement strand
TGGGGGTACGAAGGGGACTGACGATGGCAGCGCGTTTCATTGCGGACTCCGTTGAGTGGGCGTTGTGAGGATCAGGCGATTTTACTGGCGACTGAATTGCGGACTGACTGGCCGGCTTGCTGGCGGACTCACTTGAACTCGTAAGTGATCGCGATATTGCCGGTCTGCTGAGTGCGGGCGCTGACGATCGGGCTGTTGGTGATCGCCGAATCGAACCAGCGATGCCTAATCTGCAGCTGCAGGGCCCAGTCACCGGCAATCGGGATGCTGGCCGCCAGGCCCACCAGCGGCACGAAGGACGCACCGGGGCTGTAAGCGGCATAGCCGCTTGCCGCCGACTCGCCGGCGGTGACGCCATAGAGATAGTTCACATACGCGCTGCTGCGGTACTCGAGACTGGCCAAGGGATAGAAGGTCGCCCAGCCGGCCTCGAACTTCGTGCCCCAGGTCGCCTCGGCCAGCACGCCGCCCGAGGTCACATCATGCATCGCATAGAGAAAGAAGCCGCCGATCGGGGTGCGCTGAAAGGTGCCCACGCCGAGCGGCACCGGATTGCGCCGGTCGCTCAGCCCCTTCAAGGCGGCGGTATCGGTGCGAAAGCCTTCGGTATTGACCCGCCCCACCAGTTCGAGGTGACCCCAGCCCATCGCCAGCGTCTTGACGCCGAAAGTGTCGATACGACCGAAGAAGCGGCCGTAATCGCCATAGACATAGGGCAGCGCCAGCGTCGAGGTGGCGTCACCCTTGACGACGCCCGACTTCAGGTAAGCCGCGCCGCCGACCTCACCGACGAAGTGATCAGGAAACGCGGTCTGGGCTTGAACGCCCGGGCCGGCGAGCGAGACCGCACACGCAGCGAGCACTGCAAACACCGAGGTCGCGGCGGCCGGCCGAAGAAAAGTCAGCATGAGTCGGGATCCGAGGAAGTGCAATTGCCGGGCACTCTACGACGACCGACGCCTGCGCGCGACGCCGCCGACCGGATTTCAGACCGGCGCAGGTCAGACCAGGGCGGGAAATTGGCCGAGCGCCTGCGCCAGATCGTCGCGAAGATCGGCGCATTCTTCGATGCCGACCGACAGCCGAATCAATCCTTCGGCAATGCCCATCAAGGCCCGGCGCTCGGCGCCCATCTCGTAAAAGATCGTCTGCGCCACCGGGATTGCCAGCGTGCGGTTGTCGGACAGATGGCTCGAGAGAATCACCAGCCGCAGCGCATCCAGAAACGCAAAGGTGTCGATGTCGGGGCGCAGCTCGAAGCCGATCAGGCTGCCGTAGCGACCGCCGAAAAGCTCGGTGGCCCGGGCATGCTGGGCATGGCTGGGCAGACCGGGATAGTGGACCCGCCCCACCTGCGGCTGCGATTCGAGCCAGCGGGCGAGCGCGAGCGCATTGTCGTTGCTTCGCTCGATGCGCAGCGCGAGGGTCTCGGCACCCACCGCGATGCGATGCGCATCCTCGGCCCGCAGGGTGGCGCCGATGTCGCGCAGGCCCTTCTTGCGGATCTGCTGCAGCCCCCAGACCCTGGGGTCGAGCTGCCTGTAGGCATCGGCAATGTTCGGATAGCCGCGCCAGTCGAACAGGCCGGTATCGCTCACCGACCCGCCAAGCGCATTGCCGTGGCCGCTGATGCCCTTTGTGAGCGAGTGAATCACCAGACCTGCCCTGACATCGCTGGCGCGAAACAGATGCGGCGTGGTGAGCGTGCTGTCGACCGCATAAAGCACACCGCGCGATTCGCACAGCGCGCCGATGCCAGCGAGATCGGCGACCTGCGTGCGCGGATTGGCGATGGTCTCGACAAACACCATGCGGGTGGTCGGGCGCAAGGCGGCGCGCACCTGCTCGACATCGGTGGCATCGACGAAGCTCATCTCGATGCCCATGCCAAGCAGCGTGTGAAAGAGCGAGCTGGTGTTGCCGAACAGAAACTGGCTAGACACCACATGATCGCCCGCGCGCAGCAGCGCAACCATCATGGCGGCGAGATC
>CAIKZV010000465.1 GCA_903831925.1 uncultured Burkholderiales bacterium | reverse complement strand
ATGCCCGACAGCGCTGCAGCAGCCCCGAAGATCGGCCAGACCATGCCGAACACCAGCGGGTCGTCCATCTGTCGCTGCGCCATGACGGGCAGGAAAGTCGCCGGAATGATGTAGCCGAATCCGAAGATGCCGTAGCACAGGACCATCGGCCAATAGGCGCCGAGTTGGCCGGCAGGTATTTCAGCGCTGGCATTGACGGGTGCAGCAGCAGGCAGTTGCGATGACGACGGATGGCTCACATTGGTGAAAAAGGTCGCGGCCATGACCATCAATCCCAGCTCGATCCAGAGCCAGCTCGCCGGCTGGCGCCCCCCTAACCAGACCGTCATGCCTGAAAGCACGATCCCCAGGCCTGATCCCGAAAAAATCCAGGCGCTCAGATTCGCGGCCTGACGCCGCGCCAGTTCGGTCAGGCACCAGCTCGATGCGCAGACCGTTGCCCAGCCGGTGAAGATGCCTGCGGCCAGCCTCAGGACGAGGCCCGCCAGGTTCGCGGCCGGACTGCTGATCAAGGCGATTGCAAGCGTCACGATCGTGACACCGACCATCGACAGGCGCAGGCCCCGCATCGGGTCGGCACTGAAGCGGGCACTGCTCAGCGCACCGATCAGATAGCCCACGTAGTTGGCGGTCGCCCACTCTGCGCCGGTGACCACCGTGAGCGTGCCGTCGCGAATCATCAGCGGCAACAAGGCTGTAAAGGCAAATCGACCGATGCCTGTTGCCATCGCGAAGCTGACGACTCCGATTGCGACGATTCGCCAGGCACTCAGATCCGGATGGCGCGTCTCGACACCTTGTGAGGAATTCATTGCGCGCGGATCAGGTCCATTCGGTGAAAGCCCTCAGCTGGCTGCGATCGAGCAAACCGTTTTCACGATCCGCGCATCGACGGTGCCGGGCTTAGGTGTCGAAAAACCCCGCGAGGGGTCGTCGTCGATGACGGAGGAGCCCTCGCCCATCGGGCCGTCGAAGTATTCGGCTCTCACGAATCGCTGGCGACCTCGCTCGCAGTCGAACTCGTAGAGAAAGCGATAGGAACGCTTGCCGTCGATGTCGGGCTGCTTCAGATCGAGCAGGTAAAAGGCCATGCGACCCTTTGTTGTCTCGCGGATGGTTTGCGCATCGAGGTAGTAGCGGCCTCGTGCGGAGCGGGCGACTGGCGACCACTCTGACAAGACCTGACCACAGATCGACAGGCCCAACACAAGCGCGGTGATGGTGCTGGCCTTCATGTTGATGGCAGCTCAGAAATTCGTGA
Organism: uncultured Burkholderiales bacterium; assembly: GCA_903831925.1. Lineage (GTDB taxonomy): Bacteria > Pseudomonadota > Gammaproteobacteria > Burkholderiales > Burkholderiaceae_E > UBA4615. The sequence continues at coordinate 921 of CAIKZV010000465.1, read as the reverse complement.
ACTGCCGCACGACATTATTGGTGGCCACCGAGACCAGCGCTCTGGGGCCTAATGTTCCATTGGTGTCGGTGATTTCGATGCAGTCGGCTTCGGTCGATTTGAAAAACGAATTGACCGAGTTGATGCACACCATCGGAATCCCATAAATCATGCTGTAGGAGACGGTTTGCGTCACGGTTCCCTGCTGTTTTGCGGTGCCGCCTGTTTCAGTGTTGGCCGGAGCGCTGCAGGCGCTGTAAGACGTCAGACTGGCGAACGGGAAGGTCGATCCGAGTGATGCCGAGGTGGGAAGCGCGCTTGCGCTGGTTGCCAGGTCGCAGCCGTTGCTCGAGTTCTGTATGAAAAATTCCAGCATGGTTCCGGTCTGAATCCAGACCGTCTGGACGTCGGTCGAGTTCAGGACTCCGCCGGAGCGGATGGTTGTCGTGAGCAGGGTGGTGTCGTAGTTGACGCCCTTGTAGCTTGCGGCTGCGCCCTGCGAGATGCTCAGGATGGCACTCTGGTAGCCGCCGTCATAGAGGGTAAAGCTGCGGGGCTGGCGCAGCAGCGAATTGACCGCGACACTCACATTGGTTGTGCTGGGCGGCGAGTAGGTGTCGGAGGCACAGCCGGCGAGTGTCGACACGACTGCGATAAGTCCGACCCCTGCTGAGAATGTCCTGAATTGCACCTTGATTCCCCTTTGCGGCTTGCCGCGATGCGTTCAACGAGGGTGCCCGTGTGGACACCGAACAGTGTCCGGATCATACGGCGACAGCGCAGGACTTCTCCAGACCAGTGAGATTTGTCACAGACGGCCAGGCCGCCGCCGCCTAAAGTCAGGGCATATCTGGAAACAGAAGTGTTGTTGGGCAAACCCGTCGAAAGGCGGGGACGCAAAGCCACCGGCCTGAATCGCGAAAGCGACATGGCAGCGGGGTT